>JBPCXM010000316.1:0-3800 GCA_051008535.1 Pseudomonadales bacterium
CGCCTAAAAAACTGACATTCGAGGATTGGATACAACAGTCTAGTCGAGTATGAAATAATGGCCACATAAGTTAACAACGGCGTCTACTTTATCAAGGAAAGTCTCCTCGCCATTGCGCTCACCTGTGTTGACGACGTTAGGCGCATAATCTACATTTTTGGGAGTCAAGTATGTCCCATGTAATCTATGTCAGCACCGCGGTATCACGGATGAGCGAAGACGACTTAGTGCATCTATTGCGACAAGCCAGACGGCGGAATAAGCGCCTCGACATAACGGGGATGCTGCTTTATCAAAACGGTCGCTTTATGCAAGTTCTTGAGGGGGATGAGGACCAGGTAAATGAAATATATCTTGCAATCCAAAACGACTGGCGTCACAAGAATGTGGATACTTTGAGAGCGGAACAGATAGAGCGCCGAAATTTTCCGGACTGGTCGATGGGTTTTCGGAACATAGACACTTTAGAATCGGTCAACGAGCCGGGATTGACACGGTTGTTGGATAAAGGCTTCAAAGCTGATTTCTTCAGGGAAAACTATGTTGAGGCTCACGCCTTATTATTAGCGTTTAAGAAAGGATAGGTTCCTAACATCGCGACGAAGCATGTGCGTTAAATTGTCACTGGTGTTTTTCAACGGAGTGCACGCACAGCCTAATGCCACCATTGTTAATGTCCGCATTTTAGGCGGGTGCTGTCGATCGACATCCCGTCGCGCATGCTTTGGACATAAATTCGCGACCGACTATTATTGGGTCGTGAGCGCCATTTTGCCTCCCAGCACCTTGATCGTCAGCAACGTTGGGTACATCGGCCAGACAAAGAACGATTGTCATGCTCCAGCTACTCGTGCTGCCGGCCAAGTCCGGCCACTCACTGATCACATTGTTTCAACGGCGGCTACAACAGCGCGCACAACTGTGAGAAAGACTCGCTGGCCGAACGCCCGGCTGTATCTACAGTGATCCTAGCGGTATCCCAGGAATGATATTCTCGGAGCATAACCTCCTCCCACGTTGGGAGTTTTAATGCTGGTACCGAATTTTCCCTGGTTTCCACTCGGCGGCGGTGCTCAGCTAAGTCCGTACAAATAACCTCGATATTGATAAACGCCGCGTCTTGATTCTTAGCCACGTCCTCCCACTCTCGTCGCGTCAGCGCAACTGGATTGCAAGAGTCGGCGATCACACTCAGTCCGAGATTTAGGTTATCGGCAGCGATACGGTATGCGAGCCGATACCCTTCTCCCTCGACGTCGATTCCACACAGGTCACGCAGTGCTTGCTCAATGGTATCAATGCGCAGGTGGGCTATGCCGAAGTGGCGAGACAAATGCTGGGAGAGCGTTGTTTTACCTGAACCAGGCAAGCCAGAAAAAATGTATAGAACTGGAGTTTCGATGATGCCTCTCCTTCCGGGAGTTTAAACCCAGCGTATCACCTGAATAACTATATTGGGTCGTTCGCGACGACACTGGAGTACCAGCGCTACGGTCAGCAAAGTAATCATACACCGGTCAACCGGCGCTGGAGAATCTGGGAGCAGAAATCAACGCGACCGGCCACAACCGGCCAGTCGTCGCCGAAGCAACGTGGGCCTTCTCTTGGAGCTCAGACGCTTCGGTCGCATTTGATCCCGGACGCAGCTGCCATCCTAGCGGATATCGTTTTGTCCAGACCCGACCCGGAATTTACTCAACTAGCGTGCCGGACGAAGACATTTCAGTCGGCCTGGGACGCCTTGCAGTTTTATTGACGAGGACTTTCCATGTTCGAAATGTCCTCGATCCAATCGAACATGATCTGCCTAGCCAACGGAAAGTTATTTAACTGACAGTGTGCCTCTCCGCACTCCTGCTGCGTCACAATCCTCTTGTCCTTGATCCGGCTGCCGAGCCGCTCATAGAACTCATGCGCCTGGCGGATGCCTTCGCCGCCCAACTCGTTTTCGCCCGCCATCACCAGAAAAGGCACCTCGATCTTCTCGGGTTCGACGACGAACTGACTCCAGACGTCATCGACCAACGCCGCCATCGCGTCTTTCAGGTCAAGGCCGGGGTCAACGCCATATTGCCAACACATCCTTTTCCCCCACCCTTGCGCCTCGCGAGGCGCTTTGTGGATATGCCTGACCTCTTGCAGGACCCGGCCAGCGTTCAACATAGGGGCATTGGCGACAATTCCCCTCACCCTGTGATCAATTTGTCCAAGCCGCCCCGCTCGGTACCCACCCATACTGATCCCGTACACAAACACATGGTCAGGATCGACTTCGGGGTGGCTGTAAAGGTAGTCCAACTGGGAAAGGAGCGTGTCGTCGCCTGCGCCTTCGTTGAGCATCTGCTCGTTGTAAATACGAGTGGCCGTATCGCCGGGGTTGTCGACGACAAAAACATTATAACCGCGCTCGATCGCTTCTGCACCGCACCACCAGTAAACGTCTTCGGCGATCGACTCCGCGCCGCTCAACCAGACGATCGTTGGCATAGTTTCTGGAGAGTCGCCGCTTTTCGCACGCAAGAAATAGCCGTGCATGTTATGGCCGGTTTTCTCGCCGCCTTTTTTCAATGGCACGCTTATCTTCTCTATTGGCGCGCTAGACAATTCACGGAATCGCCCAAAGCAGTAAGAAAGGTCATCGTAGGTGGCGCGCATCTCCTTATCGTGATTCGCGGGATCAGTCGCGAGATGCGCGGTTCGGAAATAAGTGTACGCCCTCAGAAACGTGTGCGCAGCACTAAACGCGTGACCTTCCGATGCGAGGCCCTCGGCGAGATTCCGCACCCGTTCACCCTCGGCTGACCACTCTGCGATCCAGCTCGTTGCACTCTTGCTTTCGTCGATTCTCTCCGCAGCACTGAAAATCTCCCCTACCGCTGCGCCGCCGTACTGGATCTGATTCAGTGGAAACCATGCAAACCATGCATCGAGAAAGGGGTGGCCAAAGTAGAACCGCTGGGTAAAACCCCGCACTCTCGGCATCCGCCGCGCTACCGTCTTGAATAGCCTTGATCTGAGGCTCACGTGTCCCCCCTTTCACTCGTCCCGGGTAAAGTCGTCAGACGTCGTCAGCACCGCTGTAGACAGATGGGATGTCCCAGACCTCGGCAATACGGGCGTTCACGATGCGCCAGACCAGCACAACGTCTGTTTCCAGTTCTCTGCTCTCCAATGTTATCCGGTTTCTTGTATGCATAACAAGCAATTCATCGCCCACCGGCGTCATGGAAATGGGTTGGCCTCAAACGTCCCCTTTGTCGTGCCCGCAATTTTCGCAAAGAAGTCTTGAAGACCTGCGATGCCGACGTATTCCCCTTCAATATCCGGCAGGCGAGGATTGAAATAATGCCAGACGAAGTCTTCTGCAAAAGCGTTCTTCGACGCGGCGGCGTTTCTTGGATCAATGCCCATCAGAAGAGCGACGTTCGGGTGCTGCTCAGACATCGGACAACTCCTTATGTCGGGGCTCTATCGCGACGAGAGCAATGCCGAGGTAACGATCTCTCTAGGTTGCCAAAGGCAAAGACGGATTTGATTAGGTAGTGTCCGTAAGCGTAAGGGCAGCAGTCATAGAATGCCGAGAATAACGGCTAGTACAGTCCATGAAATACCCACTGACAAAACACCAATAGGTCAACACTCCCCCTCTCGAAACAATTCAAGCGGCCTAACCCAATTGCGCTCGGAATCTCGGTTGGAATGACCGGTTCACGCCCTGAGGTATTCCGTCAAGTAGTTTCGGTCACAGGACGCCGTTTAATTAACGGCGATCCTCGACGCTCCAAGGCTTTAAGGTATAC
>JBPCXM010000317.1:0-12806 GCA_051008535.1 Pseudomonadales bacterium
GTAACGAATCGTTCATATGCATAAACGCATACCAAGTAAATATTAATGCGATTGTTATGCGTTATTTTGAGGGATAGAGTGAACCCTGTAAACCCATAGACAGGAGAACGACGATGTTGCTATCAAAGAAACTTGTTGGAATGATTGTACTGATATCAGTGCCGAGCATGTTTTGGCAAGCCAGTGTCAGTGCGAATGTTGTGGATCATTACAGGCTGCCCAATGTGTTGCTTAAGGCCCAACGGGCGGTAGAAAAAGGTCATCCAGAGCGCGCGCTCGAGCTGCTGGCCGGCAGAATCGATAGCTTACCTTCCCCAAACGGCCAAGCGCAGGCGTATGCGTTGATTTGCCAGGCTCAGTACCAGCAGCAAGATTACGCCAGCGCGGAAAAATCCTGCGACATCGCAGCGAACACCGGCAGGCCGAGATGGAGTCACTTTAACAATCGCGGCGTGATGCGTTTTATGCTTGGCCGCTACGACGAAGCACTGATCGACTTTCGCCAGGCAGCGTCGATTATGGTGTCAGCGTCGAAGGTGCAATCACGGTCTATCCGTAGCAATGTCACTGCTGCTAAGCGGCGATTGGCGTCTCGCTAATGCATCCAGCTCACGGTCCAAATAGGAGAACTGATCATGAAAACTGAATTGATGACCAAAACTTTGGTAACCTTTGTCGGCGCTTTTATTATGTTGCTCAGCATTAAGGCCTTGGCTTTTATACCGCCGCAGTCTGCGGTGAACGACTGCATCGATGCGGTTCAGCAGAAATATGCCATCGTGCAGCGTGACTTAGGTTTGGACATGGTGCGTGCACAACCGATCGGCGATGAGTCGGCGGTGATTTATCTACACACTGCTGCAAAGCCCGATACTGCACAGCAGCGTGTAAGACTTTACTGCACGGTCAATCGGGACGGTGTTGTCACGAAATTGCGCGCTAATCCGCGCCTACTCGATGTGCTCAAATGATACGGCGTCACAGTGAACGCGTTGCCAGAATCAACGGGGGGTTATCCTTTCGGAGCCACCTTGGAATCCAGTTCCAGCGAATCGTAGAGCCCAGGGTCTTGACTTTTCAACGCATTAACTTCCCTGGCGGTGCTCGCATCAAAACCTTGTTGAATCACAATTTCAACGCGCCGGTTGCTGGCACGGGTGGCGGCAGATTTATTATCTACCAGCGGCCGTGTTGAACCGAAGCCGCTAACGGTCAAACGCGCTGGCGGCACTTTCTTACTGCGCAGCAATTCGTGGGCAACCGATACAGCGCGGGCTGACGACAAATCCCAGTTAGAGCGAAAGCGATCCGTTCTAATCGGAATATTGTCGGTGTGGCCTTGCACCGCAATGGCTCCTGATTTGGCGGCCAATACATTGCCGAGTTTTTTCAGCACCTTGTAGTACGATCTTGTCAGCGACGCCGAGCCTGACGAGAATGCGCCTTTTTCCTTGATGCGAATAATGATTTGTCGTGCGTGGGTTTCAACATCGACTTCTCCCGCGGCAATCTGGTCTTGCAAGGCCGCGGCCAAATCCATGGCGTCTTGCTCGGTCGCTTTGACAAGCTGTTCAACTTTTTTCACGATTTCCGCTTGCACGGCCGCATCGGAAACAGCTCCATCGGTTCGGTTCTCCGCACCAGCGGCACACTGTAAAGCGAGTGATGATTGCTCCATTTCATCGGTTTTTTGCCACACTTCGTTGATCGGGGTCGGTTCGGGGCGACCCGGGCTGAACTCCTGAGCAATAATGCTGGTGCCTTTTGGTATGTCTTCAACCTTGAGTTTATTCTGCACACCAAACGAATCGCGCATCGAACCCGCAAGACGCTTGAACTCCAAGAGATCCATGTTCGAGAATGACAGCAACAATACGAAGAAACACATCAACAACGACATTAAGTCGGCAAAGGTCGGCAGCCAGGCCGGAATCCCAGGTTCCGGCTCAGGGCATTGGCATTCGTCGTCCATGTTATTCTTTCTCGCTGGCGCGTTTCGCTTCCGGCAGATAGGTGCGCAACATGGAATCGATGACGCGCGGGTTTTGACCGGCTTGAATGCCCAATAAAGCGTCGATAATCAGGTTCTTCAGGCGTCCTTCTTCGGTGCGTCGTAGTTTAAGTTTGTCGGCAATTGGACCGGCTATCATCGTCGCCAGCATGGCACCGTACAGCGTAGTCAGCAGCGCTACCGCCATCGCCGGGCCGATGGATTTGGGGTCATCCATGGCAGAAAGCATTTGCACCAGGCCAATCAAGGTGCCGATCATACCCATGGCCGGGCCAACATCGGCGATGGCCAGAAATATCTTCTGGCCCCACTCGTGTCGCTCCTGGGCCAGGTTCATGTCTTTGCTGAGCACGGTTTTCACTACGTCTGGATCCTGGCCGTCTACTAGCATTTGAATGCCGTTTTCCAGATAAGGGTTGGTGATTTCTATACCTTCAAGCGCGAGCAAGCCGCCTTTGCGGGCCGTGTCGGCAAGTTCCACAACTTGATCGATGAGCGCACTCGGCTCGTCAAGCTTGAAAATAAATGCTTTGGCAGCGACTTTGAAGGCGCCCAGAAACTGGCTGAGACCGAACTTCATTAGCACCACGAATAGTGAGCCGACGATAACAATCAGCAACGAAGGTACGTTGACCATGGTGCCGATGTCGCCGCCAAGAACCATGGCCATCACCACAATCGCAATGGCACCGAGCATGCCGATGAGAGTCGCTAAATCCACCTATCACTCCTTTAGTCCGTTCGTATAGCACATACGCTGGTCTTGTTTTTTTACCGCGTATGGCTAAAAATAAATCAATTCCGTTTATCCCTTTCACCTAAAGTTTAGCCCTAAATCGGTAGAACGCACGCCTGCCAATGTCAATCTGCGAAAATTGACCAGCACGCGCAGCTTGGTTAATGTGGCACGCTTATCAATTCTGGAGAACATCATGGCGCGCGCCAAAAAAACGCCCAATTTTGAGCAGACGTTTGCGGAACTGGAAGATTTGGTGCTGCAAATGGAGTCGGGAGAGCTTGAATTGGAGCAATCGCTGGCTGCTTTTGAAAAAGGTATCAAGTTAACCCGTGACTGCCAGACCGCACTGACGAAAGCCGGACAGAAAGTGCAAATGCTGTTGCAAGAACACGGCGAATTGAAAACCGTAGACTTTGACGTCGACGAACTCGTCGATGACGCGGATGACTGAGCGTTTTACGCACTACCTGGCCAGCAACCAGCAGCGCGCTAATGATGCCTTAAGCGCCAATCTGCAAGCATTAACGCAATACCCAAGCACACAACCGCGACTGGTCTCAGCACTGCGCTATTGCGTGCTAGGTGGCGGCAAACGCGTGCGCCCCGTGTTGGCGTATGCGGCGTTTGAAGCGGCCGGTGGCAGCGCCGAATCGCTGGCTGTCGACCAGGTCGCCTGCGCCGTCGAGTATATTCACTGCTACTCACTTATTCACGACGATTTACCCGCTATGGACGACGACGATCTACGTCGCGGTCAACCCAGCTGCCATCGCGCATACGATGAAGCCACGGCGATTTTGACCGGCGACGCACTGCAAGCCATGGCCTTCGAGCAATTGGCCGAACCCAGCGAGCTAAGCGCCACACAGCGATGTGAATTGCTGCGAATTCTTGCCCGCGCGACGGGCCCACAGGGCATGGTAGGCGGTCAAATGCTCGATTTACTGGCGGTAGATCGAAAGTTGACCAATATCGATTTAGAAGCGCTGCATCGCGCAAAAACGGGCGCCTTGATTTGCGCCGCGCTTGAAATGGGCGCGGTCTGCGCCGCGGCGTCGGACTCGCAACGGCAGGCGCTGGTCGACTATGGCAATAGCATTGGTCTGGCGTTTCAAGTGGTCGATGATATTCTCGATGTCGACGCCGAAACCAGTTTGTTGGGCAAACCACAGGGTGCCGATATGCGCCTGAACAAACCCACTTACCCCGCTCTGCTAGGTATGGAGAAAGCCCGGCAATACGCTAAGGAATTAGAGCAGCAGGCCTGCGCCACAGTAGCGATGTTTGCTGAACAAGGCTGGGCGTTACAAGCGCTTGCCGGTTATGTTGTCAACCGCACTCACTGAGGTCAGGGTGGGTATTCGCCACGAGCTTGCGCTACAATGCCGGGTCGCCGTACGCATGATGAATATTGCCGCAACACATGTCTGACAAACTCAAGATGTTCGAGGCATTGCCCTCCGCACCACCCGCCACGCCTTTATTGGATAGCGTCCCGTTACCGCAAGACTTACGTCAGCTCAGTGAACAACAACTACCTCAGCTAGCTAACGAACTGCGCGAATTCCTGCTCTATAGCGTTGGCCAAACCGGCGGCCACTTTGGCGCCGGCCTTGGGGTGGTTGAACTCACTGTTGTGTTGCATTACCTATACAATACACCCTACGACCGCCTGGTGTGGGACGTTGGTCATCAAACCTACCCACATAAAATTCTCACTGGCCGCCGCACTAACATGTCGACCATGCGGCAGGTCGGCGGCCTGTCAGCCTTCACCAAGCGCGCCGAAAGCGAATACGACACCTTTGGCGTCGGCCATAGTAGCACCAGTGTTAGCGCCGCCCTGGGCATGGCCCTGGCAGCACTGCAGGAAGAATCAGAGCGCAAAGTGGTAGCCGTGATTGGCGACGGCGCGATGACCGCCGGCATGGCCTTCGAGGCGCTTAATCATGCTGCACATACGCGCGCCAACATGCTAGTGATTCTGAATGATAATCAGATGTCTATATCACACAATCAGGGCGGCCTCGCCAATTACTTCGCCAAAATCTGGGCCAGCAAGCTGTACACCAGCATGCGCGAGGGCAGCAAGAAGGTACTGGCAAAAATACCCTCGGCCTGGGAACTAGCGCGGCGCACCGAAGAACACATGAAGGGCATGGTCGCGCCCGGCACTCTATTTGAAGAACTCGGTTTTAATTACATTGGGCCAATCGACGGCCACGATCTGGATAGCCTGGTTAACACCATCACCAATATGCGCGAGCTGGAAGGCCCACAACTATTGCACATTACCACCTGCAAGGGACGCGGTTTTGAACCGGCCGAGAACGACCCGGTGGGATACCACGCGATTAACAAGATTGACCCAGCGCCGAAGAGCAGCAACGGCAAGAAACCCCCACCGCGACCCAAGTATCAACAGGTATTTGGCGACTGGTTATGCGATATGGCTGCATTGGATAGCAAGCTCATAGGCATCACGCCAGCCATGTGCGAAGGTTCTGGCATGGTGGAATTCGCCAACCGTTTTGCCGACCGCTATCACGACGTTGCGATTGCGGAACAGCACGCTGTCACGCTCGCGGCCGGTATGGCGTGCGAGAACATGAAACCTGTGGTGGCGATTTATTCGACCTTCCTGCAACGCGCCTACGATCAGCTTATCCACGACGTAGCCCTACAAAATCTGGACGTGTTGTTCGCCATTGACCGTGCTGGATTGGTCGGCGAAGACGGCCCAACTCACGCAGGCAGTTTCGACTTAAGCTATTTGCGCTGCGTTCCTAACATGGTTGTTATGGCGCCGTCGGACGAAAACGAAACTCGAAAGTTGCTCACCACCGGCTTTCACCATGCGGGACCGGCGGCAGTCCGCTACCCACGTGGTACCGGTCCTGGCGCCTTTATAGAATTGGAAATGCAAATCGTCGACATAGGCAAAAGCGTTGTGCGTCGCGACGGCAAGCGTATTGCTATATTGGTCTTTGGTACGCTACTGGAGGCAACGCTTTCTGCCGCCGATACGCTCGATGCAACTGTGGTTGATATGCGCTTCGTGAAACCGCTAGACACTGCACTCATCGACCAGTTGACACAAAGCCATGAGTTACTGGTTACGGTAGAAGAAAACTCCGTTCACGGTGGCGCCGGTTCCGGCGTTAACGAATTCTTGCACGCTCAAGGCATAAATATAGAGGTTTTGAATTTGGGCTTGCCCGATGCATTTATAGAGCACGGCAAACCGCAGGATATGCTGCGCGATTGTGGTCTGGATGCGGAGGGTATAGAACAACAAATCAGTGAGCGCTTCGCGTTGCTTGAACAGCCCGTGCGGAGACAGTCAGCGAGCCACGGCTTGGGTACTAGTCATCATCGTTAATGTGACCGAGCTTGCCAAACTTGGTCGCGAGATAATCGGCATTGTGCGGGTTGTGGCCGCTGCGTAAGGCCACACGTTCGGTGACTTCCACGCCCAGCTTCTCTACCGCTTCTACCTTACGCGGGTTATTGGTCATCAAACACAACTTATTCACGTCGAAATGGGCGAATATTTCCTTACACATGCCGTAGTCGCGCATATCCGCGCCGAAACCCAGTTGCTCGTTGGCCTCTACTGTATCTGCGCCGTCGTCTTGTAATTGATAGGCGCGGATTTTATTAAGCAAACCGATACCGCGGCCTTCCTGGCGTAAGTAAACCAGCATGCCGCGCTTTTCTTCGGCGATTTTTTCCATCGCGGTGCGTAACTGCGAGCCACAATCGCAGCGCATGCTAAACAGTGCGTCGCCGGTCAGGCATTCGGAGTGAATGCGCGCCAACACGGGTTCCTCACCACCGAGATTGCCCATCGACAAGACAACAATTTCTTTGTCGTTATCCAGATCTTCGAACGCATGGATGGCAAACTCGCCCCACGGGGTAGGCAATTGCGATGTAACTTCAAAACGGACGGTCACTAATCATTCCTGCGCCTTGGTAAAGAAACTATTCTAGCAGGTCTGACAGGCGAAAGTGGGTAAGCTAGTATTTCTGCTGCAATGACAGCACGCCTTGTTGTTCTTCCATTTTGACGTGACTCAGGTAGCTCATACCGAGCAAGATTTCGTGCGGGAAATCGCCCTCGATAACCGATGCGGCGACATTGTTGACAGTAATACCGCCAACGGCGACTGAATTGAGCTTTATATAGTAAGCCGAGGTAACGCCACTGGCGGTTCGTACTGATCCTTTTTTACCGTGCAGCAAATAGTCGATACCCAGGCGTTTGGCCACTTTGCTGTTCATCGCCACGCTGGTGGCGCCAGTATCGATCAACAATTTGACCGTTTGACCATTAATTGTTCCAGACGTGTAGTAGGCATTGTGGCGCGATTTGTTCACCAGCACCTGACGTTTGGCTGGCGCTGAGAAATCGGAACTAATGGTTTTGGACAAACTCAAGCTGTGACGTTTACCGTTCATCTCGATATGCGCTTGCTTTGGGCCGGCGCTCAGCAGGCGCACGCCTTCCGGGCTGGTTTGACCGGCTTTCAACAAGCGGCGCTTGCCGTCAATATTCAACACGGCGCCGTCTTTGAACAGACCCTCAGCACGCACACGCAACGACTCAGCCTGCAGAGCAACTGAGAAAATAAGCAAATAGTTGATGAGAACAATGCGTAGCATGGTGGCTCTAGGGTAGTGATTGGCCTATGTTGCGCTAGTTCACGTCCTCAAGCGCGGGGCCAATAAAGCAGTAGTCTTGTTAATAATAGACCTTGCCACACCAGCATCAAGTTCACGATACTAGCAATACTTATCCACGGTTGATCGCCCTCTGCCAAGTATTTTATCTCTATGCCAAAAAAGAAAAAAAGCCGAACAAAAAAAGCGAAACGCGCCAGGCGGCGTGGCATATTTATCAAGCTTGTGCTCGGGCTGTTTATCGTTACTGCCGTTGGCTTAGTCGTACTAGATTCGATAGTGCAAAAAAAATTCTCCGGCAGAAAATGGACTGTACCGGCCAGCGTGTACGCGCGCCCACTAGAACTTTACAGTGGCCAGCCAATTACTACTACACAACTAGAATACGAATTAAAACTGCTTGGCTACCAGAGCGCAACAACCATCAAAGCCGGAAAATACAACAAGCAACAGAGCAGCTTGCGTCTGCACACGCGCGGTTTCCGCTTCGGTGACGGTCTGGAACCGGCAATCGATGCTCGAATTGTTTGGGTCAAGAACAGCATTAACCAAATCCTCAATGCCGAAGGTAAGGAACTCGAATTACTGCGCCTCGAGCCGGTAAAGATTGGCGGTATCTATCCTTCGCACAACGAAGACCGGCTGCTGATTGAGCTGGAGCAAACACCAAAGGGGATGCTGGAGTGCTTGTTAGCGGTCGAAGACCGTAGCTTCTATTCTCATTTTGGTATTTCACCTAAAGGCATCGCGCGTGCCATGTGGGTCAATCTACAAGCCGGTAGTTGGCGGCAGGGCGGCAGCACCATTACCCAACAGTTGATGAAAAACCTTTATCTAACGACGGACAAGTCGTTGCTTAGAAAACTAATCGAAATGCCGATGGCCATCATGGTGGACCTGCACTTCAGCAAGCATGACATCCTGCAGGCCTTCGTTAACGAGGTTTTCCTGGCGCAGGATGGCGGTCGCGCCATTCACGGTTTTGGTTTGGCAAGTCAGTATTTTTTCAATCAACCGCTGCAAGAATTAAAACCGCATCAATATGCGTTGCTGGTCGGCATGATCAAAGGACCCTCCTATTACAACCCTCTGACCCGACCGCAACGCGCGATCGCGCGCCGTAACGTGGTGTTGGGCGTGATGGCAAAAGCTGGAATTATGAGCGAGGAAGAAACTGAGTACGCACGGTCATTGCCGCTGGACGTTAGTAAAAAACCGGCGCGCACCAACCGTCACCCAGCGTATCTTGACCTGGTGCGCCGGCAGTTAAAGCGCGATTACCAGATGGAGGATTTGCAAAACGAGGGGCTGCGAATTTTTACCAACTTCGACCCCATTTTGCAGTACGAAACCGAGCAAAGCATGCAGCGTTCACTGGACGCAATCGGCAAGCGCTACGCCGGCGAACCGGAGTGGTTCACTAAACTAGAAGCCGCGGTCGTACTGACCAATGCAAGCAATGGAGAAGTGCTGGCTATCGTCGGTGGACGTAATCCGCGCTTCGCCGGTTTTAATCGCGCGCTAGACGCACGCCGGCCTATCGGCTCGCTGGTCAAACCGGCCGTCTACCTGAGCGCACTGGAAGAACCCGACAACTACACCCTAGCCACCTATATCGAAGATACAGAATTCGAACTGCCTCAACCCGACGGTAGCGTCTGGGCGCCGGATAACTTTGACCACGAAAGCCACGGTTCGGTCACATTACTGGAAGCAATAAGTCAATCATACAACCGTGCCACCGCGCGGTTGGGCCTGGCAATCGGTGTGGAAAAAGTTTCGCAAACCATGCGCAATCTGGGTGTGCAAAGCGTCATCCCGCATAACCCTTCCCTGCTGCTTGGCGCCATTGATTTATCTGCGCTTGATATTGCCGAGATGTATCAAACGATCGCCCTGGCCGGATTTCAGGCGCCGTTGCGCGCCATTCGCGAAGTGCTGGATGCACAAGGCGAACCGCTGACGCAATACAGCTTGAAGATTCAGCAACGGTTTGCCCCTGACTCCATGCACATACTGCAATACGCCATGCAGGCAACCATGCGCGAGGGCACTGGCCGGCGCGCCTATTGGCATTTGCCGCGCACGTTCGCCGTAGCGGGCAAAACCGGCACCAGCAGCGACCAACGCGACAGTTGGTTCGCGGGCTTCGCCGGTGACTACCTGGCCGTTACCTGGTTGGGCACCGACGACAACGCCGACACACCGCTAACCGGCAGCTCCGGCGCACTATCGGTATGGTCGGATTTGTTTGCGCATATCAGCCGCCAACCGTTGAATTTTGTGCGCCCGGAAGGCATTGTGTACGCGTGGACCGATGCCGATAGCGGCGAACTGAGCGCCGCGCGATGCGAGGGTGCACGATACATGCCTTACATCGCCGGCACCGAACCGCTTGACGCCGCGCCATGCGTGCGTAAAAAGCGCACCTTGCGTAGCTGGTTTCAGGAACTGTTTGACTAACACACTGCGGAACACATGCGTAAATTTATTACTGTGATATTACTAACCTGGTTAAGCAGTTGCGTTACTATCGATCCGCTGCCGCCCGTACCAATGCCCGACGAGAGACCTTCGTCGCCAGGGGAACAACGCGATACAGACATCGAGCAGACTTTCCCTGAACGTTTTCCTGACGAAGACTCACCAGCTGCGGAAGAGGAAAGAGTCGCTATTGCAACACCTCAATCGGTCGACCGCCCACCGCAGCAAAAGCAGCAATCGGCCGCTGCCAGCTTGCGTGGTCAGGCACACGCGGCGGTTGCACACGGCGACAACGATAAAGCCATCCGCTACCTGGAGCGCGCCCTGCGCATTGCACCGCGCGAAGCACAAACCTACTACGATTTTGCCAATGTGCGACTTAACCAGCAGCGTCCCGAAGAGGCGCTGCAGCTAGCGCGCCGCGGTTTGGGCATGCACCCCGACTTATCTTTGCGCAACGACCTGGAACAACTGGTGCAACTCAGTAAGGATCGTTTAAACCGTTAATGCTCGATCAATTGATAATGTCCACGCCCGTTATCTTCGAACACTAACTGCTGATTAATGCAAACCGGTTGCTCGCTAGCCACGTGGCTGACATAGATGATGTGCGTTTGACTCACACTTGCAATGTAATCGACAAGCTGCAAAATCAAACGCCGATTGTAGTCATCCAGTCCGATACAGGGCTCGTCTAGCAGCAGAATCAACGGCCGCTTAACCATGGCACGGGCCAACAACACCATTCGCTGCTCCCCGTATGACAAGGCCTGATAGCTACCCGCTGCCTGCCCCTCCATGTCGATTAACTGCAACCATTGGCGGGCGATGGCTGCCTGCGCATCGCCGCAATTGCTATACAGGCCTATGCTATCGTGAAACCCTGACACAACCACATCGAGCACCTTGTAGCCTCTGACGTATGCAGTCTGCAAAGCCGTACTGACTACACCGAACTTCTGCTTCAACTCCCAGACCGACTCACCACTGCCACGTTTGTTGCCGAACAAATAGATATCCTGACCGTAAGCTTTCGGATTATCGCCGCTCAGCAAACTCAACAAAGTCGATTTACCGCTGCCGTTAGGGCCACTAATGCTAGTATGCTGCTCTTGCCGCATGGTCCAGTTAACATCACGCAACACTTGCTTGTCGCCATAGCTTACTTTCACCCTACGCATCTCAATCAGCGGCGTCGTGGGGCTTAGTTCGATGCTTGTTTGACCTGCAAGAACAGCGGGCAATTGTTCAGGCAAGGTTGGCAACCGTTTCTGCAATGCACTAAAAGCCTCCGTGTGGCGTACATCGTCGATGCTACCCTGTGCGACCAAGCGGCAATCTGCAAGCAACATGACATGTGAGATATTGGCGGGCATATGCTCGGCTTGCTTGAGCAATAGAATAAACGTTATAGATTCAGCCAGCAGCTCAGTCAGCAACTGGCTGAGCTGACGCTGCGCCTGCCGATCCAGGCCTTCCAGCGGATTGTCCAGAATAATGACTTGCGGTTGGCTGACCAACGCCTGTGCTAGCAAGGTCTTACGCATCTCGCCGGTGGAAAGAAAGCGAATACCACGGTCCAGTAAATTCGCGATGCCCAATCGCTCTACCCAGGTATTAAACAAGGCGCCAGACTCGCGACCTTGCAGGATCAATTGTTGCGCGGTTGTGCCTTTGTCGAAAACATCGGCGCGCACCTCGCTATCGTCGAAGCGGTCGTCGTACTCGTATAGTAGACGTTGCTGCTCAAAGGACACACTGAGAATATCGGCGCTGGGACTAAATCCCGCGGCGTAATTGCGCTCGCCGCGCGCCAGCGTTTGCCTGCCGCTAACAATATTGGCAAACAAGGTTTTGCCCGCGCCATTGCCGCCCAGCACGGCCCATTGCTCACCCGCACGTAATTGCCACTCAGGCAACTCAAATTGCTGGGCGCCTTTTTTCGGTGTACGAATATTATTAAGCGTGATTAATGTCTGCAAAGTTAAAGTGGCTTTAGAGTTACAATAAAGGAATTATCAAGGATGCCAGCTCGCTGTGCAAAATTTTGACTCGCAAGCAATGTCGATCGAGGAGTTTCGGCCGAAGAAGCTGCCAGGGCGACGATACCTGATTCGCGCTGCAGTGGCACTCATTCTGAGGCCAAGCGACAAAGGCACCCAAGTCCTCATGATGCGCCGCTCGGAACGCGAAGGCGATCCTTGGTCGGGTCACATGGCTTTCCCTGGCGGGAAAAAGGACCGTGACGACAGCAGTACTTTTATTACGGCGTTGCGCGAAACCGAGGAAGAAATCGGCATTGAGCGACCAGAACGCCTACAGGCCATTGGACGTTTGTCAGATGTGCTAACACGTCCTCACAGCGGCAAACGGCCGATGGTGGTGACGCCATTTGTATTTGCGTTGCATGAGGACGTGCAATTCAAACCCAACCACGAAGTGGCCGAGCTGGTATGGATACCGTTGGATTACCTAGCCAACCGGGCACACCGCGAAAAAATGCGATGGAAGCATAGCGGCATGGAAATTACCCTTCCCTGTTACTTTTACAACCAACAACGCATCTGGGGTTTGTCGTTAACGATGTTGGATGAGTTGGTGGGCTTACTGTTCCGGCAGACTTTTCCGGATACGCATTCGCGGATGCAGTTTCGGCCGCGCGGGGCTCGGCAGTATGTTTACCGTGCGATTAGGAAGATTTGGTAGGGCACGAAGAGTGGGCTGGCTTGCGCCTCAACAGAGCGCGCAAGCCAACAAGAGTTAGAACCTGTTTTAGTCGTCAACAACCCAGGTGTAAACAGTTTCAGCAGCACCATTGGGTGGCGTAATAGTCAGCGATAAAACACCGGTACTTGGCGTCGTGTCGGGGCTAATGGTTATCGCCAA
>JBPCXM010000318.1:0-3727 GCA_051008535.1 Pseudomonadales bacterium
GCCTACGATTGGCCACTTGGATCCGCTTTTCCTAAAACTCATGGACGAAATCAAGGAGCTGTTGCAATACGCCTTCCAAACAAATAATGAACTTACTTTGCCCATTTCGGCGCCCGGCTCTGCGGGAATGGAAGCCTGCTTCGTGAATCTAGTATCGCCCGGAGATAAGGTAATTGTTTGCCGCAACGGCGTTTTCGGCGGGCGCATGAAAGAGAACGTTGAACGCATTGGTGCCACCGCAATAATGGTGGAGGATAGTTGGGGTCAACCCATAGACCTGGAGAAAGTAGAACAGGCGTTCGCAGACAATACTGGCGTAGCAGTTTTGGCTTTTGTGCATGCCGAAACTTCAACCGGTGTTGTCAGTGATGCAGCTTCATTGTGTGGCTTGGCTGCCCGTCACGGTGCGCTTACAATTGTAGATGCGGTGACCTCACTGGGCGGTATTGAGTTGAAGGTAGGCGAATGGGGTGCGGATGCTGTCTACTCCGGAACCCAGAAATGCTTATCCTGTGTTCCCGGTATTTCACCGGTTACTTTTAGCCCGAGCGCGGTAGAGCGCATCCAAAGTCGTGACACAGCGGTGCAAAGTTGGTTTCTCGACATGCAGCTGATCATGGGTTATTGGGGAAGAAAAGGCCAGCGTGCCTACCATCACACGGCGCCCGTAAACGATCTATACGCACTGCACGAGTCATTGGTGATGTTGACGGAGGAAGGCCTGGAGAGCGCGTTTGAGCGCCATCGGCTTAATCATCTGGCCTTAGTGACCGGACTTGAATCCATGGGCATGGAGATGGCAGTTGCACCGGAATACCGTCTGCCCCAGCTCAACCTCGTTAAGATACCTGAGGGTATTGACGATGGCGCGGTTCGTTCGGCCCTGCTCAATGATTTCGGGCTTGAAATTGGCGCTGGCCTGGGTACGCTGGCGGGCAGCACCTGGCGCATTGGTCTGATGGGTTGTAGTAGCAGTGCCGAGAACGTCATGTTCTTTCTCGCAGCTTTGGAATCTGTTCTAGCTTCACAGGGTGCTGTCGCCAACGAACATGCCGGCCAGAAGGCCGCACGATTGATCTACCAGGATTCGCTCAAGAAGGTAGTGCAATGAGTGATCGAATCTGCACAGGAGGACTGCGTGTCGATTCTGACATCTACCACCTTGTCAATACTGAAATTATTCCCGGAACAGGCGTGGATCCCGATTGTTATTGGCGGGCATTTGGCGACATTGTCCGTGATTTTGCGCCTCTAAACCAGCAGCTACTGAGAAAGCGCGACGACTTACAGTCACAAATCGATGACTGGCACCGCACACGGCAAGACAGACCCCACGATCATGCCTCTTACAAAACATTTCTTAAACGAATTGGGTATCTGCTGGATAGTGGCGACGATTTCGAGATCACTACAGCTGGTGTGGATTCGGAAATTTCGCAACAGGCTGGTCCGCAGTTGGTGGTTCCCGCCATAAATGCTCGTTTCGCGCTCAATGCTGCCAATGCTCGATGGGGTAGCTTGTATGACGCCTTGTACGGGACCGATGTTATTCCCGATCACCGCGGGGCGTCACGAATGCGGGAGTTCAACCCAATTCGCGGACGGCGCGTGGTTGATTTTGGGCGTAAGTTTCTTGACCAGGCCGTACCCCTTTCGAAGGCTTCTCACCGCCAAACTGCCGGCTACGCTATAGTAGAGGGCGCTCTTCAGGCCATCCTCTTGTCTGGTGCCCACGTGCCGCTATCGCTACCCTCGCAATTCGTGGGCTATCGTGGCCCGACTGACTCGCCCAGTGCAATTTTACTTAAAAATAATGAGTTGAATTTTGAGCTCGTGATAGATCGCGAAGGACAAATTGGGGTTTCCGATCCTGCGGGGATTCAGGATATTCTGCTTGAGGCGGCGCTTACTACCATTGTCGATTGTGAAGATTCGGTCGCCGCCGTCGATGCAGAGGATAAAACGCTGGTCTACCGCAATTGGCTTGGTCTGATGAGGGGCGACCTCAAAGAAAAACTGGAGAAAAACGGTAACAGCATTGTCCGACAACTGAATTCCGACATAGAGTACACCGCGCCAGACGGAACGTACGCCAGTTTGCCGGGCCGCAGCTTGTTGTTTGTCCGGACGGTAGGACTATTGATGACGACGCCCGCCATACTCGACCAGTCTGGGGACAATATACCTGAGGGTATAATGGATACCATGATAGTAAGCCTTGCTGCACTGCATGACCTGAAAGGCAATGGAAAATACAGTAATAGCAGAAAGGGTAGCATCTATATTGTTAAACCAAAAATGCACGGACCTGAGGAGGTGGCACTCACGAGTGAATTATTCGCTCGCGTAGAAGATGCACTGAATTTGGCGCGTAACACAATTAAGATGGGCATCATGGATGAGGAAAGGCGTACTACGGTTAATTTAAAAGCCTGTATTCGAGCTGCGAGTGAGCGCGTGGTTTTTATCAATACCGGATTCCTGGATCGCACTGGTGACGAAATCCACACAAGTATGGAGGCTGGAGCGTTCGCACCAAGAGAGGAACTCAAGTCTTTCAAGTGGATTCGGGCATATGAGAATCAAAATGTGGATGTGGGTTTGGGATGCGGTTTTCAGCACAAGGCCCAGATAGGCAAAGGAATGTGGGCGAAGCCAGATAACCTGGCAAGCATGCTCTTAGAAAAAGGTGGCCATCTCGAGGCAGGGGCGAGTACGGCCTGGGTTCCGTCACCGACTGCGGCGATACTGCACACACTACATTATCACCGGATTAATGTAATTGCGAAACAGGACGAATTATCCTTCCGTTGTCAAGCCGATCTTGACGACATACTGGATATCCCTCTTCTTGATCGGAAATTGTCAGCTTTGGAGATACAGGCTGAGCTCGATAACAATGCTCAGGGTATCCTTGGATATGTCGTTCGGTGGATAGATCAGGGGGTCGGCTGCTCCAAGGTTCCAGATATTAATAACGTGGGGCTGATGGAAGATCGAGCCACCTTACGCATTTCCAGTCAGCATATGGCCAATTGGGTACATCATGGGCTCTGCACTAAAACGCAGGTTATGGCCACGATGAAGCGAATGGCCAAGGTAGTAGACGAACAAAACTCGCACGACCCGGTGTACCGCAATATGGCACCGGATTTCGACGGGAGCGCATCCTTTACCGCCGCATGCGACCTTGTATTCATGGGTCGCCAACAGCCCAGTGGTTACACGGAACCGCTACTGCATGCTCATCGTACGCAGGTAAAACAGCCGAAGGGCAGCCCGAAAGAGGATTGTTAGCGCAGTAGTTTGGCGATAAGTTTGGTGATCAGAGGCATAATCACATAGCTGATTATTGTTATCTGCACAGCAATTGCGATGAACAGTTGCTGTGTGGGGCCGAGTAATTCAGAAAATATCGTGCTGACAATGGGTCGCACAATTAGCAACATGAGAAATACCACGACAATGAGAATCATGGTCATGACGTATTTTGGCAGGACTTGGCTTGGGCCATCGAATAGAAACTCGAGTCCGACATATTGATCGACTACTGTGTCGCCCTGTACTAGCTCATCAAGTTCTCTTGTCCATTCCGCACGCTCAGTTGACTCATCCCAGCGCCGGAGGTTCTCCACTGAATCGTAACGAAAGATAGTGTGGTATTCACCCTCCGGTCCAGGCCCCTGAAGCTGCGCGCCCAGGTGCCCCGGAAAGACTTTTGATCCCT
>JBPCXM010000319.1:0-7348 GCA_051008535.1 Pseudomonadales bacterium
GTTCGGCCCTAGTATCAACCGCACAATCTCGGGCGCCAGCACCACAAATACAACGCTGACGGGAGCAATCAAAATGACACTGAGAGCAACCGAATGGCCATAGTGCTCGGCCGCACGCGCACGATCATTTTGCAAGCGGGCGTAAATTGGAAACAAAACCCGCTCCAGAGCCTGCCCCAACAACATGACCGGCATGCTGACAATTTGATATGCGCGGCCATATACCCCAACTGCCGCCGCGTTCATCGTCGCCGCCACAACCGCGTAATCGCCTTGCAAAGCGGCATAATTGAGGAGTTTTGCCGAACCGAATCCGCCAGCTAGCCTGAGCGTTACGCCAGCTGAGACAGGGTCGAAGGCCAAGTGCAGAGAATCTGGACGATAGCGCACAAGAAACACAGTTTTCACCAGCACTTGTGCCACATAGGCCCAAACGAGCGCCCACACACCGGCGCCCAGCAAGGCTAGCGTTACCCCCACCGCGGTGTAACCCAGCAAAAATGACAGCACTTCCGACGCGGCGATACGGCCATAGCCGAAGTCACGTTGCACTAGCCCCTCGGCGACGGACAGCGGCGATTGCAACAGGAATACCAGAGCCATGACTTGAATAATGGGCACAATACCCGGCTCTGAAAACAATTGTGCTATGGCGCCCGCGCCAAGCCACAGCAGCGCCACCGCAACAAAACCGAATAACCACGACAATGTGGCCGCAGTACCGCTGTCGCGCGCTGACAAATTATCGCGCTGCACCAGCACTGGCAGCACCAATGCTTCTGCCAACTGCCGCCCCAGACCGATAACAACCAAAGTCGCGGTAACCAGACCAAAGTCGGTCTTGCTGACATAACGCGCCAATATTGCCAGCACCAGCAGCTGACCAAATCCCTGCACTATGGCGGCCGTGGAGGTCGACATAACGCCGTGCACTGCGCCACGCGCAGGCAGCTTGGCGGGCTCAGCGGGGCGCAATGCGGATTAACCTAAAACGACTCATTGCATTATTTTTTTTCGATAGTTTCTGAGCGTGATGCATATGCACTATGCACATTTGCGATATCGCGCGGTGCTGTCGAGATAACGGTCGTCCAGGCGGTCCCTTAGGTGTCTCGAAGCCGCTAAACAACACAGCATAGTTAAATTAGAGGTCAAAAAACAGTCTTGTGGCGCACTGACGATTGTGCGAACATTGCACAATTCCTGCGCGTTATTGCCAATAAAGCTTCCAGGCTGGATCCTGAAGGCGGCTTAGACGAACAATAACTAGCCTAAAGAAACGATCTTTGAATACTGACAATAAAAGCCAGAGAGTCTCCATCGTTTTGCCCGTTTATAACGGTGAACGCTATCTTCGCCGCGCTGTAGACTCCATCGTAAACCAAACCTTTACAGATTTCGAACTGATAATTTGTGACAATGCCTCAACCGATAAAACTGAGGATATCTGCCGCGAGTATGCGCATCACGACGAGCGCGTTCACTACCACCGCCATGCCGAGAACCAGGGTCCAAATCTAAATTTCAGTCAGGGCGTGGCGATGGCGTCAGGAGAGTACTTCAAGTGGGCGGCGCACGACGATGAATTTGCTCCGAACTTTCTCGAAGCATGCGTAAAAGCGTTAGAAGACAACCCGCAGGCCATACTGTGCCAATCGTTGATCAGTATTATCGACGAAAACGGCAAACAACTAGCGGTCTATGACTCTGACCTCACCTATGCCAGCGCGTCGCGTCAGTCGGCCCGGTTTTCGTCGCTGGTGTTGCAGCCGCATGTGTGCACGGACTTGTTCGGCCTGATCCGACTCAACGCACTGAAAAAAACCAATCTGCTATGGGGTAATTACCATGGCTGCGATCGCGCGCTACTGGCTGAGCTGGCCTTGATTGGCTCGTACGAGAAAATAGCCAAACCGCTGTTTATGAACCGCGAGCACAAGCAACGCTATGTGCGGTCAATATTACCAAGCCAGCGTGCAACTCACCACAATACGGCGCTGAGATACAAAACCGAATTAAGCCGCTTGTTACTGTTTAGAGATTATTGGCGTGCTATTCGCAGCCATGCGGAAAGTCGCACGCATCGCGTACGCTGTTATTGGCATCTGCTAAGGTGGTGGTTCGTTGCATGGAATTCATTGCGCGTGGGTGTTGAGTTGATCTCCAGGGTTCACCCTCCCTTCTATGACCATGCCAAACGGCTCAGTGATATAATTATTGCACCTCAGCACACAACCGTGTTCAGCGCCAAAATAAAAGACTCAAAATTAAAGCACGAGAATTCGACTATTCAAAGCGGCAAACCGTTGTTATAGTGTTAGTTGAAAGTACGCGTTCAGCGAATTTGAAACCGGTGTGCAGCTAGGACTGTGTATCGTTTGCACTGCTTATTGGCTCTAGCCCCTCTTTAAAACCCTTATCAGTCTTCTTTTTATAAAGTGCAACTACTTCACTTTACCGCGCTCGGTCGAACGGGTACTTTGGATACGTGGTGTTGCCCGCAAGGTAGCTCTATGAAACTTTTTATCCTAATACACCGTGGTACATTACATATAGCGTGTAGCGTGCACCAAGCGTAATTAGAGGGATGCTCCAGGGGAATCTCTTTGTTCCAGCTGGCTTCTTAGCTTTAGCCTCAGAGTGAAGTTTGATGATTCTATCTATTCAATATATGCGGGCCATTGCAGCACTGCTCGTTGTTTTTCATCACGTTGCGAAGAAAGGAGAGCAATACAGTACGGACCCACTGTCCTGGTATACCGTTGGCGGTGCTGGTGTCGACTTGTTTTTTATTATTTCTGGCTACGTTATGTGCCAAACCACATTCAATAGAAAAACAAATATAGCTGACTTTCTGCAAGCCAGGATTATCAGAATAGTACCGTTGTATTGGGTGTTGACCAGCGCTGCCTTGCTTATATTTCTCATTATGCCAGAGAGAGTTAATAGTTCTGGCGGCGTTACCAGCATCTTCCATTCGTATAGTTTACTGCCGACCTCTTCGAAATATCTTATTCATAACGGATGGACTTTAAGTTACGAGTTTTATTTCTACCTGATATTTGCTTTTGGTTTGCTATTGTCTGGCGTATTGAAACATTTGATACCTTCCTTGGTATTGATGTCTCTGGTTTTGTTTGGCTTTTATTATGACTCGGAAGGCGTTTACTTTAGCTTTTTGACAAACTCTTTATTGCTTGAGTTTATTTGTGGAATTGCGTTGTTCAATTGCTACAGGCGGATTCGTTTTAACATCCACCTGTCATTTTCTCTATTGCCCGTTTCATTAATTTTACTGACCTGGGTGAGTATATCGAGTGGATTTTCGGTGCGCATTCTGGACTACGGCGTGCCTTGCTTATTATTCTTCATCGCGCTGCTTAATTTAGAGCCCACTTTTCAAAAATTTAAGGCCAACAGCTTAAGTCGCTCGGCGGAATTTCTGGGTAATGCGTCTTATTCTCTCTATCTAATTCACCCTTTTATGCTGGTGATTTGCGCGATAATGGTGGCTAAGTTGGGGTTGACCAACCACGCCTTTTTCTTTTTATTCACACTTCTCAGCGGTTCAGTTCTGGGTGGATGCTGTTGCTACTTGTTTCTAGAGAAGCCGATTCTTAACATTGCCAAGAAATATATCAGTATAGGTAGCAAAACTAACAATAGAATACCGGCGATACAGTAATTGTCGCATAGTGACTCCGACCAAAACCATTTTGACTATCAAAATATTTCTACAGCCTCAGCTGTCGATAGATCCAGCTATTGCTCACCACTCCCACTTTCAAAATGATCCACTTGAGCCTGCAGTTCCCGCAGCCGGCTGGCCCGACAACGCCGAAAAAATTTGTCACGGGGCAGAGCACTCAACCGGTATCGCGCCTGCCATTTACCACGTAGTAACGCCGTGCCGCTCGGATCGCTTGCCGGCTGGAAGGTTGATTGAACCAGTATGCGGTCTGGACCGCTGACATGCGGTGGGGAGCAATGCCAAGTGCAGGTATGACACAAAGCGATGTCGCCCGGTTCCAGTGACGGACATACCAATGGCCACTGCGTGCCGATAATCTCGGTATTGAGCTCCCCAACGTCGCCCAAGTAGCCAAAATGGTGGGTTCCCGGGTAAAACGAGATGCCGCCGTTATCCTTGTTGCACACGCTTAATGGGATAAAAACAGTCGTTTTTTCAGGCCAGCCGTAATCGTAACAAAAATCATTGTGAACGAACACCGGAGCGCGGCTGTTGTGGTCTTTGATGACAAACCGCTGCATAAACAATGCAAGGTCGGGGTAGAGTAGCTGCATAACATCCAGTAATTCTGGACATTTGTGAATCTCCGCCAACACACTCGGCAGATCTTCATGCACATTAACAGGGTTGTAGGGATCTACGTCGCGGTCCTTGGCGAGTTTTTCATTATAAAACCGATCCCATTCGTTCTGCCACTCGAGGATCTGGCCACAAGGAATCACTCGGCGAACTACGAAAAATCCCGTCTCACGATAAATATCGGGCGAGAGTTTTTCAGCATCAGCCAACGGTATCAGATACCGAATATTTCCAATTTCAATGGGTTCCATAGATGTTAATGCGCATGAGACAGAAGTGGAACATTAAGATTTTGTGCTTCCTTGAAATCTAGCGCGGGAGAAAATTCGAGATCCCCGAAAGTAGCTCTTTCGATGGTAACCACGTCGCCATTCACCGTTAGCCGATTTTCGCTGATCCATTTCACCACCTGGATGAGGGACTTGCACTGTTGGACGAAAATGCGGTGGCGGAGCTGCTCAGCCCTCGAATCAGGATCGACTGGCGTAACGGTCTGTAGCACGATCTTGCCCTCATCCATAACATCCTTGATCAACTCGACCGTCGTACCGATTAGTTTAACGTGGTAAGCGATACCATCTCCAAAACCATCCATACCTTTAAATGCCGGCAACAGGGAGGGATGAAAGTTGATGATACGGTCGCAGTATTCAACCCGGAATGCCTCAGAGTAGAAGTTCGTATAAAACGAGATCACCCATTCGAGACCGTGCTCTGCCATGTATATAGAGAGTTTCTGGCTGAACGCTTCTGCCTCAGGCTCGTCAAAAAGAACGATTGGCACACCCCTGTCACGCGCTTTCTGAATTGCACCACATTCCCTGTCTGCAACGACTGAGTGGACCTTACCCCGCAGAAACGCGCTCTCCAAGGTAGCATCCATCACCGAGCCTTGTGTAGAAACGACGAAAACGAATTGCTTAGCAGTTGAATTCACAGAAACTCTCCACGTCGATAGGATGGGAAATAATCATCCGTATGGCTTCCAACAGCGGCGTCGAGTTTCGAGTATAACTCCGGATTCAGCACCTTCGCACAAAAGTAAGCCATCTGCGTTGTGTTGCTCCAGCCCCTTTTGAAGTGGCCTAGGCCCTTTCCGTCATCTGCGCTACCACCAGGCGCCCCACCGAAATTAATCCAGCTGACTTTTCCCTTGAAGTATTCAATTAACGTCCATTTGGTAGCGTAAGAGGCGTGTGTCTCGTAACCCGCCGGGCTAAATGCGGCCAGATGACCCTGGGCCACGTCATCTTGCACATACCAAAGATCAAGTCCAACGAGCTCGTTGCCGAGCACTGCCTTAAACATGACTAGTCCTGGCACCTGCAGCTGAGCGGCGAAAGCATTCCTGGAAAAGGCTCGCAGCGCCTTGATTTTGTGTCGCTTTTCCAACACGCTAAATAGCTCTATCCATTCGTCAAGATAGGCGTATGGATTGTCGCTCACTTCTACCACAACCTTACGAAGAGACCGCCGGGCATCACTACGGTGCCTCTTCGAGACAAGCTCATTCACCGGCGTCGACATATCGGCCACAAAGTGTTTCTTGAATGGTATGACCTTATCGAAGCTGTCTTCTAGATCGCTCAGATTGAAGTCGCCAAAAGGATCGGTGACCAGGGAGAGACTCACAAGATCGTTGGTCAGCGCTTTGAGGTCGTATTTTAGCTTGCTCCAGTCTGGGCAACAGAAGAGTGGATAGGTTCCCATCCCATCATAAAGGGAATTAGTCCCCGGAATTTCCCGTTGCAGAATCCACCCGCCGCTGCTTGGTAGTTGACGCGGGTCGCCAAACTCTGCAAGAGAGGCTGCGTAAAGCGGATGGAGATAACCTGTGAGCATTTTTATTCGTAGATCCGAACTAATTCTGGTAGTCCTCGACTCGGACGGGTAGAAGATCATAACTCCGCTTCATGTCTATACCCATCATTTCAGTGCCATAGGGGACGGAGCAGAATCCGAGGACGGCCTTCTGGGAATCTGTCAACTCGTTATATATATGCTGTGGAAGATTTCCCGGAATATTAAAGGCTTGCTTGAGCCACCAACGAGAAAATGTTCCGATCACGGACCAACGGGTATCTGCGGTCCGGTTCTCTGTCGCACCGTGCCAAACCCTGCTATCCCAGATCACCAGATCGCCAGCCCTGGATTCTATAGGAATGGCCTGATCGAATGCGTCCTGGTTAGTGTACTCCGCGAAAAGATGCGATCCGGGGACGATCACTGTACAACCATTTTCCTCGGTCTGATCCTCAAGGACAATCGCACATTGCATAACGAACACTTCAGGACCAGTATAAGGGATGAAGGAGTCGATATGCATGGGCATTCGGAGGTTGCTGCTCCGCGCAAGATAAGACCTTAGAATATAATTTGGATCGTGCTCGGGAATAGAAGTGTACCAACGATCATTGAGAAAGAACTTGAGAATATCCTGCATCAGTTCGTTAGCAAACAGTAGTTCGATAAAGAAAAGATCCTTGCTCTGCAGGTTGTAGACCATGGGTTGGTCTCGATTGAGAAAAGGCATCCGCTTCGCCTGTGAATGGGCTGTCTGGCTATGATAGCTCTTGACCAAATTGAGCGCCTTGTTGACCTGCTCCGAGCTAAAAGCCGCCTGAACGTAGCAATATCCATCCTTTTTTAATTTTTCGACGTGGCGAACTAATTTCTCCTCCATAACTTGTTGTCCGTTCATATTACAGATTTTTGTGAGTTCACAGTGAATTGTAGTGCCTACCAAGATTATCAATATTTTTTGGTTTTTTCATCATCCAAAAATGGTACTCCTCCAATCTGATATTTTAAGACTCAGCGCTAAGCAGATCGCTCGCTACTAGACGTGCTGGCACGAAAATACTAATCACGCGCTAAGGCCAGTTCGTAAAACCATACATCCACCTAGCGAACTCATAGGGCCCTGGCCCAAGCCGAGCAATCCGTAGTTTCCAGCGAACTCGCCGCTCAGCGCGCACTAAAGCTTTTTTATGTTGCGGGAAATACGGTCGGAGGACC
>JBPCXM010000320.1:0-4620 GCA_051008535.1 Pseudomonadales bacterium
GTGTCGGCGTGATCGGTAAGCTTCTGGCCGAAGCGATTGAGGCCGTCGATCCGGGGCCGCTTGAGGCCATGAGTGCGGCGGGCGCCAGCCGCTGGAAGGTGTTTCTTTACGGTGCCTGGCCTCAGGTTCTACCGTTGTATCTCAGCTACTGCCTTTATTACTGGGACCACAATACGCGCCAGGCCGTTGTGCTTGGGTTCGTTGGCGCCGGCGGTGTGGGCTATGCGTTGTTCTTCAATATCAGCACATACTATTTTGAAAAAGCAATGATGGCGATGATTGTCCTGGTATTGCTAATCGTCATCATTGATCGCTTTTGCTTGTTTCTCCGCCAGAAGATTATCTAAAAGCAGGAGCGGATTATGAAATACACAGGTCCGATAAAACTCGTCATCCTCGATATCGCCGGCACCGTGTGCGACGGCCCGCAGGACCTCAGTCACCTCTTTCCCAACGACGATGGTTTGGCAGTTAAGGGGCCCGTTATCGTGTTTGAGAAGATGTTCAACGAATTTGGCATGGAGGTGGATTGGGAGACGATCCGCAAGCCCATGGGCAAATTCAAAAAAGAACATCTGGTCGATATCCTCAGCTTCGAGGACGTGATGGCACAGTTCCGCAAAGAGCATGGCCATGACTGGACGGAAAAAGACGTCGACAAAATGTTCGACATGTTCCGGCCGACGATGGCTGAAGTCGCCGTAACCGAAGATCTGATCCGCCCGTTCGATGGTGTTCGTGAAGCTATCGACGAATTGCGAGCAGCTGGAATCAAAATCGGCTGCGACACCGGTTACCCGGTCGAGGCTTGCGAGGCCATTTACGGCGCGCTTGAACGCGACCATGGCATTGTTTTCGACGTCGTGGCCGACAGCGAAAATGTCAGGGGACGGCCGACGCCGTTCCTGATCTACGATTGCATGTACAAGGCCAATGTCTACCCGCCCGCGGCGGTGGTGAAGGCGGACGACATCACTGCGGGCGTACAGGAAGGAGCCAATTCGGGCGCGTGGACGGTCGGCCTGTACGCGACTGGGGCGCATGATTACGAGACATTACATGCCGCCGGGGCAGATTATCTCCTTCCAGGTGCGAGCTATATCCCCGACCTCGTATTTAATGAGATACAGCCACGCCTTTTGGAAGGCGTTCAGCCTGGATAGGGCTTTGATTGAGATGGACTTGTTTTATGGGGTGTCGAGCCAAGGCTCGTAGATTTCAACCACGGCTGTATCCTGTGGCGGTCCACAATAGTCGGGCCATAGATCCATCTGGCGAAAACTTATTCGGTAAAGGGGAAGCTTGGGTAGACCGTCAGCCCCGTAGGCCAGTTGTTCAGGGTTTCTGTAGCTACCCAAACCGGCAACCACAATCCCGCTCTTGCCTCGTACATAATTCGGGGTGCGAACGTGAGAGTGTGCATCGATGAGACGGACAATTACTTTTTCACCGGGCCTGTATCGGTAAGCCATGATCTCATCTTTGCCCATCTCTGTGATGTTGAGTCAATTATAGCACCTGAGCGTGATGATCACTACACCGACCCATCATTCATTTTAGAGATCAGGTAATGTCGGAAAGGCTCGATTATTGACATTACAATTGTGGGATTGGTGTTCCTTGCTGCGGAGATCCACCCGCTGCGCGAGCTAAATATGACGAGCCGGTTCGCTTGGTCATTGATACTCGTGATGGGGATCATTGTGATCATCATCTCCAAATAACCGGGTTTAGAGTACAACGCTGAGGGAGATAAAAATGCACAGGGGATATGGCTATCATGACATCGGAGGGCATGCTGCAGGGCCTGTCGAGCCCGTGCAACACCAGATGTCTTTCTGGGAGCGACAGGTTGAGGCTATGCGCGATTTACTTGCAAAGAGGTCGGAACCTCTAGTCAGGACCGATGAATTGCGTAGAGCGATGGAGACTATGGGTGAGGAGTCATACAATGAGATTACATTTTATGAGCGCAAGGCTTGGGCATTGCGTGAGATCCTCCTTGAGAAGGAAATCATTGACGCAGACGAGCTGATAAATCAGATCGACATTGTGAAGCATCGTCGGGAAGCAGCGTTACAAGAACTTCCTGCAAGCTATGACCACCGCCATGATCATTCGAACATAAGGGATGATGATCCAAATCCGAGCGAGTTCGATGTATTGGCAGAGGCGATAAAAGATCTTCTGGTCCAGAAGGAACTATTATCAGCGTCAAAAGTCACGTTCATGATTGAACGGATGGAGAATGCTGGCCCAGCCCATGGCGCTAGGATCGTTGCCCGCGCATGGTTTGATCACGCCTTCAAAGAGCGTCTGTTGATCGATGGAAAAAAGGCAATGCTGGAGCTCGACATTGATGCTTTAGAGACGCAGATTATTGTCACGGAAAACACGCCAACAGTTCATAATGTAATCGTCTGCACTTTGTGCTCTTGTTATCCACGCTCCGTACTGGGTTCACCGCCTGCCTGGTATGTCTCCAAGCCGTACCGATCACGAGTTGTTCGAGAGCCACGTCTCGTGCTGGCCGAGTTTGGCACCAAAATCCCTGAAAAAGCAGAGGTGCGTGTTCACGACAGCACTGCTGACATGCGCTACATGGTATTGCCTATGCAACCGGAGGGGACCGGCCATTTAGACGAGCAAATGCTGGCGCAACTGGTTACACGTGACAGCCTTATTGGGGTAACTCAGGTACAGTCTCCAGAAAGAACATAACAATGAGTGAGCTCATCCGGTTAACTGCCCGAGAAGTAGTCAAACAACTTAAGGCAGGAGCAATCACACCCCTTGAACTGATTGATGCTGCCGAAGGGAGGATTGCCGCTACAGATTCAGTGCTAAATGCACTCCCAACGCTCTGCCTTGAGAGGGCACGAAAGCACGCCCGCCACATCATGAATGATGGTGCAAAGACAAATAACGGTCGGGATTTGCTCGGTGGTGTGCCACTGGCAGTCAAGGATCTGAATGACGTTGTGGGGGTGCGCACCACGTACGGCTCGCCACTCTTTGCGGACCATATTCCCGACGACTCTGATGTCATGGTCGAAACGCTGGAAGCCAATGGCGGTATAGTAGTTGGTAAAGCAAATACCCCTGAGTTCGGTCATGGCGCTAACACCTTCAACGAGGTGTTTGGAAAGACACGCAATCCATGGAATACGGCAATGACCTGCGGTGGTTCATCAGGCGGATCAGCGGTAGCTGTGGCAAGCGGCCAGACGTGGCTTGCTACCGGGTCTGATCTTGGATGCAGTCTGCGTACACCTGCTGCCTTTTGTTCCATTGTCGGCCTGCGGCCAAGTCCAGGCCGCATTGCACGCTCGCGTACTCGACTCCCTTACGATAACCTGTGGGTGCAGGGGCCTATGGCACGGAACGTCGGCGATGTTGCGTTGATGCTTGATGCAATGACTGGTGAACATCCTGCAGATCCGATCTCGATGCCGTACCCGATGAGTACGTTCGTTGAAGCGGTCGATAATCCTGTTCCACCAAAACGGGTTGCATGGAGTCGCGATCTAGGCGGAATAACACCTGTTGCCAAGGAGATCGCTGATATCTGTGAGGCTGCCACAATACGCTTTACAGAAATCAATGCAGAGGTTGATGAAGCCTGCCCGGATTTTAGTGACGTTCGGTCTCTTTTCCATGTACTGCGTGCAAACCAGTTCGTAGGTGACCTTGGCGATTTGCTACGCTCAAACCGCGACAAAGTGCGCGAGGAGGTAATTTGGAACCTGGAGAAAGGTGAAAAATTGACTGCTGGCGACCTTGCAAACGCTGAGCGCGCTCGCGGGCTTCTTTACTCCCGCGTCTCGGACTTCTTCAAGGACTACGATTTGCTTGTGACACCAGCGACTGTTGTTGCGCCATTCGATGTGGATATTAAGGCGATAGACGAAGTCGAAGGTCACAAATTTGAGAACTATTTTGATTGGTATACGATCTCCTATGCTATCACAGCGACCTCGCTTCCAGCCTTGTCATTGCCCTGCGGCTTTACCACAAACGGATTACCGGTTGGCTTGCAGATAATCGGACCACCTCGCGGCGAGGCGCAAATTCTCGCTGCGGCCGTGCTCATGGAGCAGGTGTTTGGAATTTCAAAAAAAGTGCCGATAGATCCCGTTTCGATTTCAAAATGAACAAGAGGAAAACAACCGATGTTGCGTCTAGGTCTAATCCCATCTGTCGATCCCGCGACTATGATCTCGGAGGCCCAGGCATTTCTTCAAGCTCTGCAATACTCGACTGGACAGGAGGCCAGCGCGGTTGTCCCCCCCGATTATAAAGCGGTCGGACAAGGTCTTTTAGATGGAACAATCGACATAGGTTTTATCGGTCCTGCAGGATATGTCGTTGCCAAAGACAAGCTGATGGCTCCAATTGCACCAATTTCCCGGGGGATACTTGATATAGGTAATTCATCGTGGGGTCGTGCTATCATCGTAACCCGGGCTGACTCAGGAATTGAGGAAGTTAGCAATCTGTGTGGTAGGTCATTTTCATTCTCCGATCCGATATCGACCAGCGGTTATTTTATTCCCTATCGGGTTTTGACTGAGAGTGGAGTCAACCCCGAAACAGGTCTTGCCAAGACCTGTTTCGGGG
>JBPCXM010000321.1:0-2741 GCA_051008535.1 Pseudomonadales bacterium
CAGGAATACCCTGCCCTGGTGAAGGAGGTGTTACGTGCGGTTACACCGCAGTGTGTTGCAGAGGTATTGCGTAACCTGGTTAACGAAGGTATTCCTATTCGTAATCTGCGCGCCATTCTGGAAGCGCTGGCCGAGTGGGGAGCACGTGAAAAAGACCCCGGCGGCTTGACTGAATTTGTGCGCATTGGTTTGAAGCGTTATATCACCGCGCGCTTTGTCGATGGCAACCGCGATCTGCGTGCCGTCATTGTGCAGTCAGAGGTAGAAGAGCAGGTACGCAAGTCATTGAACGAAACGCCAGCCGGATTGTTACTCATGATGGCGCCCGAGGTAGCCGCACGGCTGCGTGACAATCTACGCCAGCTGCTGGCAATGATAGACAAAGTAGAGTCAGCTGGAGGCCAGCGTGTTTTGCTGACCAGCGTCGATGTACGCCGTCACATCAAGAAATTAGTCGAGCATGAGTGCGAGGGTATACCGGTGTTGTCTTATCAGGAGTTGGTTATGCCGGTGAATATTGTACCGCTGGGGCACCTGAGTTCTTAACGCAGGAGGGTCAGATGAAGTACAAGCCTTTCAAATTTCTATTAGCCTGCCTGCAAGGTAGTTTGATGCTCGTTGCGTTTTTGCTGATCTTGTCTACGATCGCGCATGCTGGCGAGCCGAGCTGGCCGCAGGAACCGGTATCGCTGCAAGTGCAGGAACAACAACTGAGCGATTTTCTGCAAGATTTCTTCAGCGCCGCTGGCTTACGCGTGCTAGTCAGCGAAGGGGTGAAAGGCCGGATCAGTGGGCGGTTTTCCGACAAACCGGAGAAGGTTTTTAACAATCTGGTAAAAGCTTACGGCTTGTTGCCTTACTACGACGGTGCGGTCTTTCATATTTCCTCGGCGCAGGAAATACAAAGTAAATCCATTCAGGTCAAGCCCGCCCAGGTCGACACGGTGGTACAGCAGCTGGTCGCGCAAGATCTGGTTGACGACTACCAGTCGGTGCAGGTCGCCAGCAAAAACGGTTTAATCAAAGTGCGCGGTGCGCGTGAATTTATCCTCGATGTAGAGGAAATGGTGCAGTCGGTTGCGCCGCGCCCCAGGGGCGACGCTCCGGCAGTAGTGCACAAGGCTAAACAACTGGCTGCGGCAAAGAGAAACGAACTGGTGTTTCGTACCTTTCGTTTAAAGTACGCTTCGGCGGGAGATGTAACTTTCTACCAGAATGGGCAGGAGGTGAACATTCCCGGCGTGGCGACCATGTTACGTAGCATGGTCGGTGATGGTCAGTCGGCGCAACCCGCTGGCATCAACTTCAATGCCCCGCGTGACTCCACCGTGCGCAAACTGCGCGGCCAGGGGTTGCAACGTTATAACGGCGACGCCGAAGAGGGTGAGAAGATGGCAAACGGCGGTTCTAACACACGCAGTACTCCTAGCGGCCAGGCGGGGAACATACGCATCGAAGCGGAGCGTAACCTGAATGCTGTGATCGTGCGCGACCGGGCGGATGCCATGCCGCTGTACGAAGACCTTATCAAACAGCTCGACAAGGAACCGATGTTGGTCGAAATACAGGTCACAATCATCGATATAGACAAAAGTAAATTGCAGGATCTGGGTGTCGACTGGCGCTTCCAGAACAATGACACATCTGTCCAGCTTGGCGGCGGCGACGTGCTTGAGCAAACGGGTGGCTTGCTGCTGAATACTGTATTGGGCGACTCAGGGCGCTTTTTCGCAAGTGTTAACGCTCTCGCCGAGAAAGGCAGTGCTCACGTGGTATCGCGCCCGCAAGTGTTGACCTTAAGCAATATAGAAGCGGTGTTGGCTAGCGATCAGACCTTTTTCGTGCGCGTCGCAGGGAACGACGAAGTTGATTTGTTTGATGTCTCGGTAGGCACCTCATTGCGCGTTCTGCCGAACGTCGTCGGTAGCCCTGGTGACCCACAGATCCGTTTACTGGTCACCATCGAGGACGGCACGATCGCTGAACAGCAAACCGTGGATGATATACCGGTGATTGACCGTTCCAGCCTAAACACGCAGGCTGTCATTTACAACGGCGAGAGTCTGCTGCTCGGTGGCCTGGTGCGCGAGACAACCACTAAAGATACCACCAAAGTTCCCCTATTGGGAGATGTCCCCGGCGTGGGCACTCTGTTCAAACGCACTATCGATATTGACACAAAAAGTGAACGCTTGTTTTTGATTTCACCGCGAGTAGTGAACACCAATCGCCGCAAGGTGCAGCATGAAGCGCCACCGCCCACCAATCGCCCGGAGATTCTGGTTGCGAAGCCGGAGAGTAGGGTTGCGGTGCGGTCGGGGTTGGGAGCTAGCCCTGAGCAGGCCGACGACGAACCGGACGTCCACAACCGCAAGGGGGATTATCTTGATGGCTTCTAACGCCGCCGTGATCGAAGACTGGCAAGAAGGGGAACAACACCCAAACGATGCTGAGCGACCCGCTACAAATGAGCGAGAATCGGAACAGCAAACAACAAATATAAATGAGCAACAATTTGAGCAGAATACCGCAACTCCAAATGAGCAAGAACTAAAGCAACAAGCGACACCCCAAAGCGATGCTAAGCAGGCGACCATCTGGCAACTTAGCATAGCACAAGGACTGCACCAGGGGGGCGTGGTTGAGCTACGCGAAGGCGAGCTAATCGTTGTCGGCAGCGGTGACGATTGCGATATACAGCTGTTTGATGCTGACGTGGCCGCGCGCCATTTGGCGCTGAT
>JBPCXM010000322.1:0-22477 GCA_051008535.1 Pseudomonadales bacterium
TATTCTAACGTTTCTGGCTGGCGGCTTGACCGGTCTGTTCCTAGGCAACGTAATCGTCGACATACCTTTGTCGGATACCTATTTTGTGGTGGCCCACTTCCATATGGTCATGGGCGTAGCACCCATACTGGTGGTGTTCGGCGCGATTTATCACTGGTACCCGAAAATCACCGGCCGTATGATGAACGACACCCTCGGCATGTGGCACTTCTGGATTACTTTTATCGGCACTTATCTGATTTATTTCCCCATGCATTACCTGGGTCTACTCGGCATGCCACGGCGCTACTTCGAAACAGACTATCAATTTATTCCACAGTCGGCGCACGACCTCAACTCCTTTATTACCGTAATGGCCTTGACGGTCGGCGCGGCCCAGGCACTGTTTGTGTTCAACATGTTCTATAGCTACTTTAAGGGCAAACCCTCGGGTAACAATCCGTGGAAGGCAACCTCGCTGGAATGGCAAACACCTGAAACCCCACCGGGCCACGGCAATTGGGGCGAAAAACTGCCGGTAGTGCATCGCTGGGCCTACGATTACAGCGTGCCGGGCGTCGAAGAAGATTTCGTGCCACAAACGGTCTCGATGCAAGACATGGCAGCAGGCGCCGAGCACGAGATGATTGAACAGGCCGAGGAGGAGAAATCATGAATATCCCTTCACCCTTGAAAACCGCCGACTACGGGGCCGGCGTTCCGTTTGATATTGGCCACGACTACAACCCTTACGGCCCCAACGGGCGCGCTGGCGAGCGACGGGCGAAGACCGGGCTATACGTATTGCTGGCGGTGATGACCTCGCTGTTTTTGCTGTTTACCCTCTCCTTTATGTTGCGCGCACAGTATGCCGACTGGCAAGCTTTGACCGCACCGTTACAACCGCTGGCTGACCCGTGGCAGCTATGGATCAATACCGGCTTGCTGATAGGTAGCAGCGCCGCGCTGCAATGGGCGCGGGTGGCTGCGCGGCAGCAACAAGCGCGCGCTATGTTGCAAGGGCTGCTGCTGGGCGGTGCGTTTGCCGTTGCATTTCTTATTGGCCAGTTGTGGGTATGGCAACAATTATCCAGCCAGGGCTACGTGGTCGCGTCCAACCCGGCCAACAGCTTTTTTTACTTACTCACCGGCATTCATGGCTTGCATTTGTTGGGAGGCCTGATTGCTTGGAGCAGGACCATGGTCAAAACCCGGCGCGACATTAAACCCGAGCAACTCAGTGCCAGCGTAGAGCTGTGCACCATCTACTGGCACTTCTTGCTGGTGGTGTGGCTTGTATTGCTGGTTTTCCTGACGAGTACACCAGAAACGTTTGCCGCTATCGCCGAGTTCTGCGGTTTTTAGCGCAACACTTCAGGATAATAAAATGACAACCCAAACCCCGACAGCGCAACAATCCACCACGCTGGCACCCGGTTGGAAGGGCATCACAGACGATTGGTCCGACGAAAAAGATGCCTTCAAGAACGTCGTCTGGGGCAAGGCGATGATGTGGATTTTCCTGCTCAGCGACACCTTTATCTTCTCGTGTTTCTTGACCAGTTACATGACGGTGCGGATGACCACCACCGATCCCTGGCCTATTCCCAGTGAAGTGTTTGCGCTCACGATTGCTGGTCAATCTATCCCGCTGATTCTGATTGCGATCATGACATTTATTTTGATCACCAGCAGCGGCACGATGGCCATGGCGGTTAACTTTGGCTATCGACGCGACCGCAAAAAAACCGCGATTTTGATGTTGATCACTGCGGCGTTTGGTGCCTCGTTCGTGGGTATGCAGGCCTTCGAGTGGACCAAGCTTATAGAAGAAGGCGTGCGCCCTTGGGGCAACCCTATGGGTGCAGCTCAGTTTGGTGCCAGCTTTTTTATGATTACCGGCTTCCACGGCCTGCACGTGTCGATTGGTGTGATCTACCTATTGATCGTGGCGCTGAAAGTATTGCGCGGCGACTACGATGACAGCAACTACGAAATCGTAGAGATCACCGGTCTGTATTGGCACTTCGTCGATTTGGTGTGGGTGTTTATCTTCGCATTCTTTTATCTTTGGTGACTGACTTAACTAACAGGAGAAACGATGGAACAAGTCGAGGGCCATACTGAGGCACAGGGTCAACAACACCCGATAAGCCTGTATTTGAAGATATGGGGCTTGCTATTCGTGCTCAGCACACTTTCCTATATGGTTGACTACCTGCAATTTCAGGGTTATCTGCGCTGGACTTTGATCATCGTTTTTATGTTGTTAAAAGCAGGGCTAATCGTCGCTATTTTTATGCATATGATGTGGGAGCGCCTAGCGATGGTTTACGCCATATTGCTGCCACCACTGGCGTTGTTGGTTTTGATCGGGCTGATGGCATCAGAAGCCGACTATACTTTCTTTAGTCGAGTGGTATTTTTTGGGCAGGGTGGCGACTAGCGAGTCGCGCGCGATATCCTTCTATACGACCGCCACCGCCAAGGATGGCGGAAGTGCCGAAACCAAAAGTAGGCGCTTTATGCGATGCAGGGGCAATTTACGGCCATAAAAAAGCGCATGGAGAGAATGAATCTCCATGCGCTATGTATCGCGTTAGTGTACTTTACCTTAGCCCTTACGGCATCGTATCAACAAAACTCTTAAACTTGTCTTGCCCCCGAACAACCCAGCGCGGTGTCGCTTCTCCGGTGCCAGCGGGCTTCAAGTGTGGGTGTCCCTGCAGCACCTGAGTTAATATCGATTCTTGATCGGGGTCAACGTCGACAAAAAATACATGCTTGCCCTTGTTCAGCGCATTTTCAAAACGTTTGAGTTGGTAGTGCGGCGACTGAATACCTAGAAATCCACCTTCCCATGTGCAAAAACCTAAAACAACGACGGCCAGGAAAATAAACGGTACCCAACCGGCAGCGGTATCAGTGAAGCCCGCAAAATAAGCAATAGCAAGTACCGCCGCAGATGCCACTACGCCTATCACCGCACCTTTTTCCATGGAATGAACGACGTCTTTCTTCAACACTGCTTCCACATTGTGCAAATGATGTTTTTCCACCTCGGCGTCATCATTGCTAAGCACGTGGATTTGTGGTGTGGAGACACCCTTACTCTCCAACTCATTCTCAACGGCTTCAAGATCGTCCAGATCGTCACTGATATAAAAATGTCTTTGCATGACTACTCCTTTTCAGATTATTTTTTGCACCAACGTTAGATCACGCTCAACGTTGCTGCTGCATCGGCTACTGCCAAACATAGCTTGTTAGACCGCTAACTAGGCCAAATGTCTCAACCCACGCGCAAAAGTATATCACTTTGCCTTCAGAAACCACGTTAGCTGCTTAGAAGAAGTAACGATAATAACAGTCGTTCAATTGCTATTAAATGGAATAACCCCACTCCAAAGCGGCGCCAATGCGCACAACAATCCGACGTTGCAATTCATTTGTGCGGCTTGCTTGCAGACCTGGTGCAACGCGGCGTCTGTTCGTTGAATCTGTCGTCTCAGCTGCCTTCGAACCACCGCTTTGGAACGTCAAAGTCCTTAATCCCTTTCAGTATCGCGCGGCACGTCACTTGACCAACCAACCGACCGCTTTCATCGATGACTGGGCGTCGACGGTGTTTGTGTTCCAGCATCGACTGGGCGATTTCGACAATGCCTGCATGATCGCTGACACACTCGACGTTTGCGGACATATAGTCCCCAACACGATTGGCACCGACTTCTTCCTGATAGTACGTGGCCGACAGAATCGCTCGCAGACAATCGAGTTCTGACAACATCCCAACGGGGTGATGCCTATCGTCTACTACGGTCACGCCAGAGATTTTGTACCGCACTATATCGTGGATTGCCTCGAACAGATCGGTATCCGGATTGGCCAAAACGGGACGTTTGACCATATAGTCAGTGATATTGACTGAGTTTTTCATCGGTCTCACTCCTCATTACTGTTTCATTTCGACAGTCATCACTCTCGCTACAGCGCAAATCCGTATGCGCAGGGCGTGCCGATGACTACCTACCAAGCTCCGCCTATAGCGAGACTGCATGTTCGCTATTCAGCGGCGCGTTACTGACCGAAGCCACTAATCAACGTGCGGATCACATCGATCAACGGCGTCGGGTACACACCTACAATCACCACAACCGCCCCCAGTAACGTCACCGCAGACAGGTCCGGTATAGAAATTCGCGGGTGCGGGTAAACGTCTCCTTTTTGAGGCAAAGTCATCACGTAAATCACTCGAACATAGTAGTACACGCTAATCGCACTTCCCATGATCAATGCCCACAGTAGAATCCACATCGCGCCTTGCACCCCGATAGCGAATAAATAAAACTTACCGATGAAGCCGAGAGTTAGCGGCATTCCCGTCAACGACAACAGAGCAACCGCCAGGCAAATCGCCGGGAATGGCCGCCGCCAGAACAAACCGCGGTATTGCTCGCTGGTTTGCGCATCATCGCCGACTGACGCATTCGACAATACGGTAATCACAGCAAACGCGGTCAAAGTCATCAGCGTGTAGGCTGCAAGATAGACGAGCGTCGTTTCAATCGCGAACTGTGAATCCTGCATGCGCGCGACACCCAGTAAAGCAATCAATAAGTAACCCATATGCGCGATGGATGAATACGCAAGCAGCCGTTTGAGGTTGTCTTGTAGTAGCGCTAGTACATTACCGATGATCATCGACAGCACGGCAAAACTCGACACTGCCATCAGCACCGCCGGTGCAGACAATGAATCACCTTCCACTACCCAACGCAACAACAGCGCAAATACCGCGCCTTTAGAAACGGTGGCGATGAATCCCGTTACCGGAGCCGGCGCACCCTGATAAACGTCGGGCGTCCACATATGGAACGGCACCAGTGACAGCTTAAAAGCAATGCCGGCAAACAACATCAGCTCGCCCACCTGCAGATAGAGTTGCAGCTTACTGCCATCGGCAATATCCGACACAGTAGCGAAGTACAGCGAACCAGTCGCGTTGTACATCAACGCCATGCCGAACAGTATGGTGGTAGACGCGACCGCAGACAGCACGAGGTACTTCAACGCTGCCTCTAGTGGCGGGTGTTTTTCTTCCGGGTAGGCAATCAACGCGTACAGCGCGACTGACAATATTTCCAGACCCAGCACAAACGCAGCGAAGTGATGCGCACCCGCCATGGTCATGGCGCCCAGGGTGGCGATGATAATCAGAATGTAGAATTCTTCCAGTTCCCCGCCTCTCCCATTTAGATATCGATAAGCCAGCACCACTGTAAAGATCGCCGCGATTAAAAACAGACAATTGAAAAACGCCGCATAGCCGTCGAGACGAAGCAAGTGCATGGTGGTGTGCGGTTCACCGCCCGCTGTTAAAAGTACGACAAAGATAGTGGCGAAGAGCCCCAGCAAGCAGACAAACATCGCCACCGCATGGCCGCGAGCAAACGAAATCACCAGCAACAACACGACTAACGCACCAGCCAAGGTGAGGTACGGCGCCAGCGAGTAAAAATCTGCCGCCGTCATGGATCCACTCCGACGAACCGATCAACGAAGGGTGCCGCGAGATCGAATACAGGTTGAGGAAACAGGCCTAAGCAAACGAGCGCAACCATCATGAGGACCATCACGCTGAGTTCCCGGATACCAAAATCAGCAATCGCGGCCGAATCATCACTCGGCGAACCTTGAAACGAGCGCTGCATTAACGCCAGAGAGTAGATTGCTGCCACAACAATTCCCAGCGCAGCCACGACCGTTACCCAAACATCCACCTGAAACGCGCCGAGTAGCACCAGAAACTCGCCAACGAAATTGCCAAGGCCCGGCATCCCCAACGAGGCGACCACCAAGAACATCGTGATAGCTCCCATTCTCGGAGCCCGTACCCATAGCCCGCCCATGTTGGACATTTCCCGCGTGTGCAGCCGTTCCTGTAGTGCGCCCGCCATCATAAACAGTCCTGCTGTAGAGAAACCGTGCGCAATCATTTGCATGATCGCACCTTGAGCCGCAATCTGATTCCATGCAAATACGCCCAGCAATACAAAACCCATATGGCTTACGCTACTATAGGCGACCAGCCGCTTGAAGTCGGTTTGGCTGTAGGCGAGATAACCACCATAAACGACGCTGATCGCGCCCAACACCATGGCGGGCCAGCGAAACTGCAACGCAGCGTCAGGAAATATCGGCACGACAAAGCGAATCAGACCGTAGGCGCCTGTCTTCAGCAGAATACCGGCTAAAATGACGCTGCCGGCTGTGGGTGCTTGCGTGTGCGCGTCGGGCAGCCAAGTATGAAAAGGTACGCCGGGCAATTTCACGACAAAGGCTACGAAGAAGCCTAGCATCAGCCAAAACGCCAAACCCTCGCTAATTTCGGCGTTCAATAACACATGGTAATTGAAGCTGATAACACTCGAGCTTGCGAAATGCGCGTACACCAAACCCACGATTGCCAGCAACATTAACAGACCACTGATCTGCGTGAACAAGAAAAACTTCATGGCCGCATAGGCACGATCTTCATGACCCCAGAGCGCAATCAGGAAGTACATGGGAATTAACATGACTTCCCAGAAGACGAAGAAAAGAAATAGGTCGAACGCGGTAAATACACCTACCACACCGGCCAGGGTCCATAGCAAGTTGAACTGGAAAAAACCATGCCGTTCGGTGATTTCGGACCACGACGACACCACAGCAACAACGCCGAGGAACAGCGTTAACCCCACCAGCATCAGGCTCAAGCCGTCCATCTCCAGTTGCACGTTGATGCCAAAGCGTGGAATCCACGCCAGCTGGGTAGCGGCGTACAAGCCTGCGTTGCTACCCTGCATCCAAGTGGTTAGCAACCACAGGCTGGCTGCTATCAACACGATCAGAGATACCCAGCGCGGAGCATTCAAGTGCAACCGTGACGAAGCGGCCGCGACGCCACCACCGACGAGAAGCACGAGAATAAGCGCCAGCAGATTCATACCACGGTTACCGCAAGAATCAGCACCACCGCAAAGCCAACGCCCATGCTAGCCGCGTACCAACGCAACTGCCCGCTCTGGGTGGCCGCTGTGATTTTGTGCAGCAAGCGGGCAACCACGACCATTGCCGAATAACCGGCATCCACCGGATCACTCTTCAACAGTTGCGCAATAGCAACGAAGGGTTTCACCATTAGCGCATCGTACAAGCCATCAAACCCCCAGCCGCTGCGCAGAAAGGCCGCAATACCGCTCTCCGGTTCTCCCTGCGATAGGTCTGCCAGCGAATCCGTTCTGCGCAATCCATATAACACGCAACCGAGCGCCACACCGGCAATCGGTATCATAGCGGTCAGCCACACCAGCCAGGTCGCGTGCTCACCATGTTCCATACCACCGTCAGGCAATACTGGGGCTACAGCGGCCAGCCCAAACCAACCGCCACCAAGAGCTAGTGCGGCAAGCATCAACAACGGGACAGTCATGTTCCACCCGGAATTGTCATGTGGCTCGGTTTTTTCAGCCCCAAAAAACACCAGGAAAATCATACGCGCGCTATACAGAGAGGTCACAAATGCCGCGAGTGATGCGATGCTCCAGAACAACGGACCAACCGATCCGTGGTCGAAACTAGTAAGCAGAATGACATCCTTGCTGTAAAACCCTGAGGTCAGCGGCAGAGCAGCGAGCGCGGCAGAACCCACCAGCATGCAGGAGAACGGGATGGGCAACTTACGCCGCAAGCCGCCCATGCGAAACACATCCTGTTCATGATGCAGGGCGAGAATCACGGAACCGGCCGAGAGGAACAGCAAAGCTTTGAAAAATGCATGCGTCATTAAATGGAAAACGGCCGCCGACCAGGCACCGACGCCTAGGGCGAAGAACATATACCCTATCTGACTCATGGTGGAGTAAGCGAGAATGCGTTTCAGATCTCTTTGCGTTAATGCGCTGAATGCTGAAATAAACAGGGTTATCAGGCCGATACAAGCAACCGTCATTTGCGCGGTGGACGATAACAGGAACACATCGTGCATCCGTGCTATCAAGTAAACACCTGCCGTCACCATGGTTGCCGCGTGAATTAACGCGCTGACCGGCGTTGGTCCAGCCATCGCATCGGGCAGCCAGGTCTGCAACGGAACCTGTGCCGACTTGCCGGCCGCTCCGCCCAACAACAATAGCGCGATCAACGTGTTTATATCGGAACCATTGGGCCAGCTCGCATTGGCCGACTGCAATGCTGTCTGGATCTCGATAGTTCCGAGCTCTCGAAACAGTAGGAACAATCCGAACGCCATTGCAGTGTCGCCTACGCGGGTGACCACAAACGCTTTGCGCGCGGCATAACCGTTCGCAGCGTCTGTGTGAAAGAAACCGATAAGTAGGTAACTGCAGAGGCCGACGCCTTCCCACCCCAGATACAAGACGAGCAAGTTGTCGCCCAGCACTAGCATCAACATAGCGAATACAAACAAGTTCATATAAGCGAAGAAGCGGCTGTAATCTTCCTCACCTGCCATATAGCCGGTAGCATAGAGATGAATAAGAAAACCCACGCAGGTGATAACACCGACCATGACCATTGCCAGGCCGTCGAAGTAGAGACGGATGGCCGGATTGAAACTACCAACATCCATCCACTGCCACAACGTGTGCACGAAGACATCTTGGCCCGACTCCACGAACGCCCTCGAAACCAAAAGCGTGATCAGCGCCGAACCGCCGACCGAGCCGGAACCGATGACTGCGACCGCTAATTTGCCCAATCGGCCTTCGCTGACGACTAAAATCAGGAATCCGACCAGGGGCAGGACCGGGATCCACGCGAGCAGTTCTACTGAAGAACTCATCCTTTCAACTCACTAACAGCGTCGATATCGAGATTACGAAAGCGCCGTTCTAGCTGCAGAATAAGACCGAGCGCTAAAGCAGCTTCCGCCGCCGCCAGGGACAACACCAGCATGTACATGATCTGACCGTCGGGCTCTGCCCAACGCGCACCGGCAGCGACGAAGGCGAGACCGCAGGCGTTCAACATAATCTCCAGCGACATCAGCAGAAAAATAACATTGCGCCGCACCAACACGCCGGTGAAGCCAATCAGAAACAAGGTAGCCGCCAACACGAGCACGTGATCGAGAGGAACGGGAATCGCGGTCATGAGTCGGCCTCCTCCTCGCGGCGCGCCCGCATGTAGCGCCTGCCCAGGTGGTAGGCGCCTACCAATGCCGCCAGCAATAAAATGGACGCGAGTTCCACCGCGAGCAAATAGGGGCCGAACAGTTTTATACCTACCGCTTTGGGTGGTACGGCAACACCTGAGGATTGCAATCCACTGCCCGCGATTATATAAAGCATCTCCAGCAACAATACGAAGGTGAGAATGCCCGGCCCAATCCAGCCATGTGGATCCAACCACCTGCGTTCCTGAGCGATCGATTCACTGCCCATATCCAGCATCATTACAACGAACAAAAACAACACCATGATCGCTCCGGCGTAGATCACCACTTCCAAAGCGGCTGCGAAAGGCGCGCCCAGCAGATAAAAAATCACCGCGATGGCCAGCAGCGATACGATCAGGTAAATGAGTGCGTGGGTGGCATTCGTGCGCGTGATCACCGTGGTTGTGCTAACCAGCGATACAGTTGCTGCAATGTAGAAAAGTATCAATTCCATCGGGCTATTTTGTTGGTTGTTCGTGGTCCCGTTTTCATCATATATTGGCGCTTGTCAGGGCAGTAGACTCCGTACATCTTCGGGTGCCGACTCGCGCTGCGCCTCTCCTTTAGCTTTTCCTGCGATGGTTTTGCCGCTGACTCCCCAAAAACTGTAATCCGGATATTTGCCAGGTCCGCTAATCAACAGATGTTCTTTTTCGTAGACCATATTCGAGCGATCGTACTCACACAGTTCGAAGTCTGGAGTCAGTTGAATCGCGTAGGTGGGACAGGCCTCTTCGCACATCCCACACATGATGCAGCGCGAAAAATTAATCCGGAAGAATTCCGGATACCAACGACCATCCTCTGCCTCGGTTTTCTGCAGAGCAATGCAATCGACCGGACACGCCACCGCACAAAGATTGCAGGCGACACAGCGTTCCTCCCCGTCCGGGTCGCGAGTGAGAACAATACGCCCCCGGTAGCGGGGCGCCATGTACGGCATCTCCTCCGGATACTGAACGGTTTCATTGCGTGAGAACGTATGCGTCAGTACGGTCCAGAGGGTGCGCAATTGGCTGAGCATGGCTTACGTCTCCACCGAGAGAGCGATCGCGCCTGTAAGCAAAATATTCAATAGCGTGATCGGCAGCAAGATCTTCCAGCCCAACGACATAAGTTGGTCGTAACGCGGTCGTGGAATCGCGGCACGCAGCAAGACAAACAAGCAGATGACCAGAAAGGTCTTAAGTGAAAACCAAACAATAGGCGGCAGAAATCCCCAGCCCAACCAACCGCCAAAGAAGAGGGTCACCGTGATGGCGGAGGTAAGAATGACGGACAGATATTCACCAACCATGATCAAGCCGAACTTCATGCCCCCGTATTCGGTATGAAATCCTGCGGTCAACTCGTGTTCTGCTTCGGGTAAATCAAAGGGCAGTCGATGGGCTTCGGCAATCCCGGCGATCAAAAACACGACCAGGCCGAGAAATTGCGGTACGCAATACCACATGTCCTGCTGCGCCAAAACGATGGCACTCATATTGAACGACCCGGTCTGCATCACCACACCCATCAATGAGAGGCCCATAAATACTTCGTAAGTGACCATCTGTGCCGCACTACGCAAGCCGCCAAGCAGAGAGTATTTGTTGTTACTTGCAAGCCCCCCCAACAGTACGCCGTAGACGGCAAGTGAGGTCATGGCAAGGAAAAACAAAATCCCTATGTTGAGATCGATGATATATAAACCAGGGCCGAACGGCACAACGGTAAAACCCATCAACATACCAGCGGCGATGGCGAGCGGCGCAAGCACGAACACCACTCTATCGGCAAACGGCGGCACCCAGTCATCTTTGGTGATGAGCTTGATCACATCGGCGATGATTTGCAGACTACCAAACGGACCCAACCGGTTAGGGCCCAATCGGTCCTGCCAGAAACCAAGTAGCCGCCGCTCCCACCAGACCAGTATTGCGGCTGCGAACATGGCGCCCAACAGAACCGGCAGAATCATCAGAAACTCGGTAGCCATCTAGTGTCCTGTCCTGGTGTGTCGCAACATTTCAGCCCCTCGCGATAATTATTGGTCGTTGCGCGAAACCCGCATCTCGTGCGAGCGCAACTGGACCATCAGGTAACCACAGCGGCGCGTGCGGCATGCCGACCGGAACAGCCGCTGTGCCAGGAGCTATAGCTTCATCGATACGCACTTCCAGTGAACACTCTTCGCAGCGTACGCCCGCACCTGCTGTCACACCCAAACTAGCGGCGTCGTCGGGATTCATTACGAGAAATGGAAACGGCATCCGCTCCTTGATCGCCACTGCATAGGCAGAAAGTTCTTCGCTACCGAACAGTGTGGGCAACGCAAACAACTTGAACCCGGCACCACTACGAGGGCGCTCCAACGGCGGATGAGAATACCCTTCAGCGGAGGTGTCGGCAACGGATTCGACGTCTGCATTCACATCCGCAGCAAGGTGGACACCGGGGTCACCGCCGGTGAGCGATCCACCTACCTCTTGCTGAAATTTGAACAGCGACTGGTTGGAATTCCAACCTGGCGACCACACATATGGCACGAGTGCGCCCGGTTGGTTCGCGTTCAAACCTTCCATCGAATACGAAAACGGCGTCTCCTCGTCCACTTGGGTTTTCGGTTCGTGCATGGTGACATCGGCATACATCGCCGTTCGACCACTGTAGCGATGTGACTCGCGCGGCACCTTCTGGCCGGCTACGCTGCGATAATCTGCGGACGGTGCGACATCGGTAATACCTGACCATTCAGGAAGGCGCTCGCAGTCGCGCAATACATCGTCCGTATGCTGCCAGTTAATGTCATCGCGGCCGAGAGCGCTTGCAATATCGGCCACCCAACGCCATCCGGATTGAATGTCGCCATTGGGAACAAACACCTGATAAAACCGCTGGGCCCGGTATTCGTAATTCACAAGCGTACCGGTAGCTTCCGCGACGGTGGCGGCCGGAAATAAGAGATGCGATGCTTCCGCCGTCGAGTTGGCCAGGCTATCGAATACAATTACATTGGCTACCTTGCTTAGTGCCTCGGTCACTAGCTCTGAGTCAGCCCGACGGAACAGGTCGTTTTGCATCACGATCAAGGTGTCAGCGCTGCCGTCGGCCACCGACCTTAGCATGGCGTCCATGGCCAGCCCTGAACCGAAGAGACTGACACCAAAACTGTTGGCTTCGGCGCCACAGATTAACAGCCGCGATTCGCGATTCCGGCTGCGCAACGCCCCGACGATATTTGACGCCGCTTGCAACATGCCCCGCTCGCCTGTGCTCACACCGGTAACGATCAAGGGGTGTTGTGCGTCAGCGAGTGCGCTCACCGCCGCGTCTACAAACTCAGCGGCCGATGCTGAAAGACCGTCTACAGCAACGTAGTCTGCACTAAGGCGGTGCGCGATCTGATAGCCACAGCGTGCGATTACCTCGGGCGGCGCGTTGAGCGTTTGATCTGCGCTATCATCCAAACCGGTGGGCAACAGCGAGGCAATCAATAACGGATTACTCGCATGCTGTGCGTGACCGCGTACGCCGGCGTCCTGCCATTGCGGCACACCGACGTTGCCCGCCATAGCAAAGGTCTCATTGCGGCCGGCTTGGCGGATCGCGAGCGCCAATCTAGGGGCCGTGTTCAACAGGTCTTCGCCAAGCACCAACACCGCATCAGCCTGCTCTACATCGTGCAACGTTGGTATCCCCTCCCCACGCAGCTGGCAGGCCAATGCCACCAGCGATGCCTCCCGGCTGCTGAGGCCGGCGCAGAAGTTCTCCTCGCCAACCAGAGCTCGCAACGCATGGTTGTCTTCCACCGATGCGCGCGGTGAGCCAACGCCTACCGTTCGGCCCGCGCTGAGCATCTGCACCACTCGCGCCACTGCGGAAGATGCAGTGATTGGCTGAAACACACCGGCTTCGACGCGCTCGCCGACCTGTCGAATTCGGTCTTCGCTGTTGACGTAACTCATCCCAAAGCGGCCGCGATCGCAAAGGAAATAGCGATTGATAGCCGCGTGATAGCGATTGTGAATCCGTTTCAGTTCCCCGTAACGCTCGCTTGCGAAGGTATTGCAACCAATAGCACAACCGGTACACACCGACGGTGCTGATTGCAAGTCCCACTTGCGAGTATAGGTTGCGCTGAACGGCTTGTCGGTAAACACCCCCGTAGGACACACTTCCACGAGATTACCGGCAAACTCACTTTCCAAGACGCCGTCCGCAACACGACCGAAGTACATGCGACCACGGGAACCGAATGCTTGCAGGTCTGTTCCACCAGCATAGTCACGGTAGAAGCGCACGCAGCGGTAACAGGTAATGCAGCGGTTCATCTCGTGATTGACAAACGGGCCGAGGTATTGGTTTTCCCAGGTTCGTTTGGAACCCCGGTAACGACGGCTAGTGTGGCCGGTCATTACCGTCATGTCTTGCAAGTGGCACTCGCCTCCCTCCTCACACACCGGACAGTCATGCGGATGGTTTTCCATCAGCCACTCGATCACCGCGGCGCGAAACTCTTGTGCATGCCGCGCGGTGATGGAAATCCTTGCGCCATCCGCAACCGGCGTCATGCACGCCATGGTCAACCGGCCGTGGTTGTCGTTTTCATCCTTGTAAGCCAGTACCGCGCACTGCCGACACGCACCGACCGAGCCCATCGCCGGGTGCCAACAAAAGTACGGCAAATCCAGGCCGTGGGACAAGCAGGCATGCAAGAGGTTCTCACCCTCCGTTACCTCGTAATCAAACCCGTCGACCGAAATATTTGGCATGTCTTACGCTTCCGCGACCTCTTTTTCGATATGTTGGTGCTGGTACGGGCATGCGCCCTGTTCTATATGTGCCTCGAAGTCTTCCCTGAAGTATTTCAGCGCGCTTGCCAATGGCTCGATCGCACCCGTGGCGTGCAGACAAAAGGTATTGCCCGGTGCGCCGATGAACTCCGCATTCTTCGCCAGCAATTCCAGGTCACCGGGCTCACCGCGCCCGGCTTCAATATCGGCCAGCAGTTGTTCCAACCACGGCAGTCCTTCACGGCAGGGCGTGCAAAAACCGCATGATTCCTGCGCGAAAAAATGCTGCAAATTGCGGGAAATAGCTACCGGGCACACCGAGTCATCCATCAGTATCATCGTGCCGGTACCCATGCGGCTGCCGGCGGCCTGGATAGTCCCGTATTCCATCGGCAGGTCCAGATGTTCGGTGGTCAGAAAATCGGTGGATGCACCGCCAGGTAGAATGCCACGAAGTTTGTAGCCCCGCTGCATACCACCGGCATACACCTCGATGATTTCGCGTATAGTGGTGCCTATCGGCAGCTCCCACAAACCCGGTTTGTTGACCCGGCCCGACACGCCATAAAGTTTGGTGCCGGCATCTTCGCCTGCGCCCAGTTCCTGAAACCAGGTGGCACCATTGCGAACGATTGCCGGTACATTGCACAGGGTTTCTACGTTGTTGACGATGGTCGGCCGACCCCACGCGCCACTGGCCGGCGGGAACGGTGGTTTCGTTCTGGGCTGTGCACGCTTGCCCTCCAGCGCATTCAACAACGCGGTTTCTTCGCCGCAGATATAGCGGCCGCCCGACCTGTGAATAGAAAGATTCAGGCTGAATTCAGTACCGAATACCCGCTCGCCGAGGTAGCCGCGTTGTGTCGCATCCGCAATCGCTTGTGACAGTTGCCGATAAGGTTCGTGATACTCCCCGCGCAGAAACACGTAGGCGTAGTCGGCGCCAATCCCAAACGAGGCAATTATCATTCCCTCGACCAGGAGATGAGGGTCATTTTCTAGTAAATAACGATCCTTGAAGGTGCCCGGCTCCATCTCGTCGCCATTGCACACCAGATAGACGGGCCCCAAGGTGCGCTTCTCCGGTGGAGGTACAAACCCCCACTTCACGCCGGTGGGGAATCCCGCGCCGCCGCGGCCGCGAAGATTGGCGTCTTTCACGAGGTCGCATACTTGCGCAGGTGTCATCTCAGTAACTGCTCGCCGGGCAGCCATATACCCACCGGCCTCCTCATAAGCTGTCAGACTCACTAGTCCACCAGCGTCTGCTATCCTTTGCGTGAGAGGTTTGGTTAGCTGAGTTCCCACTAAGCGCTCCGTATTTTCTCTGTTATTTGAACCTAGCCAGAATGGCGTCGAGATCGTTTAATTGGTCCGCGCCGAACAACTGATCGTCTACCATCATCACTGGCGCGCGGTCACAGGCACCCAGGCAAACAATTGGTAGGCAGGTAAACCTCCCATCTTTCGTCGTCTGACCCAGCTCGATACCCAGTGCTTCGGTCACGCGCCGGCGCACGCTGTCACCATCCATCACAAAACAGCTCACGCTGTCGCACAGCATCACTACGTGTTTACCCACGGGTTGCCGGTAGATCAGGTTATAAAACGTCGCAATGCTGTCTAGCGCGGCATCCGACATGCCAAGCAGTTGCGCCGTGGCATGCAGGCTGTCGTCCGACACCCAACCACGTGCTTGTTGCACGATCTGCAGCGCTTCGATGGCGGCAGACTCGCGGTCGGGCAAGTGCGCGATCTGTGCTTCGATCGCATCGATTTCCTGCGCAGAGAGCGAGCTGTTTAGCGTTATAGGCGTACTCATCGGTCAACGTCCGCCATAACAAAATCGATACTGGCTACAATCGCGATCAGATCCGCAATCATAAATCCGCGACTGATGTGCGGGATCATTTGTAGCGCGGGGAAAGATGGCGTGCGAATGCGGGTGCGATACGACATGCCACCACCGTCTGAGGTCAGGTAGTAGCTGTTTAGACCCTTGGTAGCCTCCACCATCGTGCAACACTCGCCGGGAGGAATCACCGGCCCCCAGCTCACGTTCACGAAGTGTTGGATAAGTGTTTCAATATCTTGCATGGTGCGTTCTTTTGGCGGTGGCGTGGCTTGTGGGTGAAACGCTTTGTAGGGTCCAGACGGCATGTTGTCCAAACACTGGCGGACGATCTTCAGGCTCTGGCGGATTTCTTCCACCCGCACCACCGCACGGTCATACGTGTCGCCATTGTCGGCGGTGGGTACTTCGAACTCGAATTGATCGTAACCCCCATAAGGACGTTGCTTGCGTAGGTCCCATTCCAGCCCGGTGGCTCGCAAGCTGGGGCCGGTGATACCCCACTCCAGCGCAGCCGCCGTGTCGTACTGGCCGATATTAATCGAGCGGCGTTTCAAGATGCCGTTGTCCATGGCCATCTTCTGATAGTGGTCGAGTCGCTTCGGCATATAATCGATAAAATCGCGGATCATTCCGTCCCACCCCGTAGGCAGATCCTGAGTGACGCCGCCGATGCGAAACCAAGCCGGGTGCATGCGCCCACCGGTAATGGCCTCGATAATGCTAAACAGTCGTTCCCGGTCGGCAAACATATAGAACACCGGCGACATCTGGCCGACATCCTGTGCGAAGGTGCCGTAAAAAACCAGGTGGCTGGAGATACGAAACAACTCCGCCAGCATGATACGGATGACTTTCGCCCGCTCCGGCACCTTGATGCCGGCCATCTTTTCCACCGCCATCACATACGGCAAGTTGTTCATCACCCCGCCGAGATAATCGATTCGATCAGTGTAGGGGATGTAAGTATGCCAGGACTGGCGTTCGGCCATCTTTTCCGCGGCGCGATGATGGTAACCGATATCCGGCACCGCCTCTACAACCACTTCGCCGTCGAGCTGCAGTGCAATGCGGAATACACCATGCACGCTGGGATGATTGGGGCCGAGATTTAAGAACATGAAGTCCGTATGTTTGGCGTCAAGACTCATGCCCCACTCTTCCGGCACGAATCGAAGGCTTTCTTGCTGGGCGTCCTGAAAATCCTCCGACATGGCAAACGGGTCCATCTCGGTGGCGCGGGCCGGATGTTCTTTGCGCAACGGATGACCTTCCCATAACGGTGGCGTTAGAATGCGGCGCAGATTTGGATGGCCATCGAAGGTTATGCCAAACATGTCGAACGCTTCGCGCTCATACCAGTTGGCCGCGGGAAACAAGGAAGTCACGGAGGGCGTCGACAGCGTGCGATCCTCGAGTGCGACCTTCACGCGGATGTCGCGATTGTGAGTAAACGACATCAGGTGGTAAAAAACCGAGAAATCCGCAGCTGGTAAGCTCTGCCGGTTCTGTCGGGTACGTTCGTCGACCGCCGACAGATCGAACAGCATGGCGTAGTCGTGCGCAGGATCGGTCTTAAGATACGCGAGGACGTCGACTACGAGGTCATTAGGCACCCATACGGTCGGAATCTCGTCTAATGTAGGCTGATAACTTACCTGCCGCCCAAATCGTGCCCCGAGGTCGCCTACCACCTCCGGAACCGCAACGGGTGCTTCTTCGGCCAAATTCGACATGAAAATTCCTAAGGTAAATCGGGTCTCCGCTTACTACGCAACAGCTCGGTTGAAACGGGCGCATCACCGACGGTCGCCGGAGTTGCGAGATGATTCGCTTGCATACGTTTAGGCGTTTTTAGATCACGCTGACTCACCACATCTGTGGCATGCACTTGGTCACCTAACACACGCCCCAAGGGCCGCGACCGGTTGGCAACTGAATCCTGTAACAACAGCAAGCCCTGCATCAATGCTTCGGGCCGCGGCGGACAGCCAGGTACATAGACGTCCACCGGCAGGAACTTATCGACGCCTTGCACAACCGAGTACACATCATACATGCCGCCGGAATTGGCGCAGGAACCCATGGAGATCACCCACTTGGGTTCCAGAAGCTGTTCGTACAAATGCTGCAGTACCGGTGCCATCTTGCGAAACACCGTACCCGATACGACTATCAGATCAGCCTGCCGCGGTGTCGCCCGGATGACTTCCGAGCCGAACCTTGCAATATCATGGCGGGATGTGAATGCCGTCGCCATCTCTACGTAACAACACGACAAACCGAAGTTGAACGGCCAGATAGAGTGCGCTCTACCCCAGGCAACGAGATCTTCGAGCTTCGCTAGCAGTACGCCCTTGCCGGTTTGCTCGTCATACACTGAATCTGGCCCTGCCATCTCGTCACCGGGTGCGACTTTGGCCAGTTCCCACTTCACCTAGCGTACTCTAGTTCTGGAATAGTCGGCACGTTTACGATGCCGCAATAAACCCCAGTCGAGCGCGCCCGTACGCCACTCATAGACGAGCGCGACGAGCAATATCAGGATGAATACCGAGGCGCCGACGTAACCGCGCCAGCCGAGTTCGTAAAACGCGACTGCCCAGGCAAAGATGAAGATCGTTTCGAGATCGAAGATCACAAAGAACATCGCGATCAGGTAGAACTCGATGGTCAGCCGGGTTTGATCGGCGCTGCCAACCGGAACAACACCCGATTCAAATGGTAAGTCGGTGGCTTTGGTGTGAGAAGTGCGTTCACCCACGAACCGCGAGATCGCTAGAGTCGCAGCCAGCAGGCCTACAACGGAGAGCGCATATATGAGGAAAGGCCAAAGATTTTGGCCCTCACCGATAGCGGCCTGTACCGCGCTGTCGCCTACCCCGATCCCCATGCGCTCTACCTCTCCCCTTTAGGAGCGAGCGGTTAGCGAGACCGATGGGTACAACTAACTAACGATCCGACCATAACGCCCGCTTTGGCGGGGGGCAAGACTGTTGACGTTAACAACATACAAATAGTCACAGCGCGGCTATGATTCAAACAACGCTGATTCAGCAGCTGTATGTCGGTAGCGTGGAGCGAGTATATCGCTAATGGCAAACGGTATCAAACGACAGCCAGTAGCGTCCTGTTAAGGCCATTTCAAGCCGGGAAGCGATATTGATATCCTTGAACTTACTGGTACGTTCAGGGTATGGTTGTTGCGATACTCGGTATCACTCAGTTGGCTAATAGAATAATGCTCCAGTACTTCCTTTATCTGGCAAAATCAAACTAGGCAAACTACATGATACGACTAGTTAGTCGTTACGCCGCTTTGTGCCTGATTTTGGCTCCGGGTATTGGTGTAGCCGAACAAGCTGACTCCTCGCTGGATCTTACCGGTCATTGGATCGGCTTCACGTCCCTGCTGATTTTCGCCGCTGCCTACGGGCTGGTTATCCTCGAAGAGTTTACTCACTTGAGAAAATCCAAGCCGGTCATGTTGGCGGCTGGAATGATTTGGGCGATTATTGCTTACCAGTATTCGGTAGCGTCCATACCGCATGCGGCTGAGGAAGCCGTCAGGCATTTTCTGGTGGAGTTTGCCGAGCTGTTTCTCTTTTTGCTTGTTGCAATGACCTATGTCAACGCGATGAGTGACCGGCGTATATTTCAAGCATTGCGAACATGGCTGGTAAGCCGCCAGTTTAGCTACCGAAAGTTATTCTGGATCACTGGTATCCTTGCTTTTTTCCTCTCTCCGGTGATCGACAATCTCACGACAGCGCTAGTCATGTGCGCCGTGCTGCTGGCAGTTGGAAAAGACAGTCCAAAATTCGTCAGCATCGGTTGTGTAAATATTGTGGTGGCAGCCAACGCTGGTGGGGCGTTCAGCCCCTTCGGCGACATAACAACACTAATGGTGTGGCAGAAGGGGTTGGTGGAATTCCAAACGTTTTTTGCCTTGTTTGTCCCATCTACCGTGAATTATCTGGTGCCCGCCGTGGTCATGCATTTTGCGATACCGGGAGACACTCCAGCGGTTGACGGCGATACCGTGCCAATGAAACGTGGCGCGAAGAGAATAATGCTGCTGTTTGGATGTACCATCGCAACGGCGGTCGTCTTCCACAATTTTCTGCAGCTTCCGCCTTTTCTTGGCATGATGACCGGGCTCGCCTATTTGAAATTCTTTGGCTACTACCTGCGCCGAACTCACGTTTCGACGACTGCCGATGTACACGATTATGGTGAAGCTGGAGACGTCCTAGCATTCGACAGCTACCGCGAGGTAGCAAGAGCAGAATGGGATACATTGCTGTTCTTTTTTGGCGTCATCATGTGCGTTGGCGGCCTCGGGTTTATCGGCTATCTCAGCGAGCTTTCTCAGTATGCTTATGTTGAACTCGGACCCACCGTCGCGAACACTCTGGTCGGAATTGCGTCCGCCATCGTCGATAACATTCCAGTCATGGTTGCGGTCTTGCAGATGAACCCTGCTATGGATCTGGCGCAGTGGTTGCTGGTAACGCTGACGACCGGTGTGGGTGGCAGCCTCCTGTCGATCGGCTCGGCCGCTGGTGTGGCATTAATGGGTCAAGCGCGCGGACGGTACACATTCTTTTCTCACCTAAAATGGACGCCGGCTATTGCCGCAGGCTATGCCTTGAGCATCTGGGTTCATCTCTTACTCAGCAAAGCCTACATCGGCGTACTGCCTGGATAGACGATAATTCTTCTGCAAGCCTAAGCAGTGGCTACGAAGTGCACGCAGATGCACCCTAACACTCTGCACAAACAATCTGGCCTCTGCCCGCCAGCGCCGCGTCAGCGCGCTTGACCAAATATCGATCAAAACCTGTCGAGCACGACCAAAATTTAGATTTATACTGATTTATTATAGATAGCGTACGCTGTTATGCCGGCCTGAGAAAAACAGGGTCACCCATTTGTGTGACCCCATTTGTGGGAGTGACGGTGACGCTGCTGCACTCGTGCACTTTAGCGGTGAGCCAGAAAGAGAGAAAGAGGAATTAAGCTATGCGACAGATTACCGTGCAGGAATTGATGGCTCCAACAGAGTCCTACGCGACCATCTCCGAATACGGCACGTTGCGTGACGCCGTATTAGCCTTGCAAGAGGCACAGAGGCGAGAGCGAAAAAGCAACCCGAATCTGTATCGGGACCGCGCTGTTTTGGTGATCGAAAAGGGGCGGATTATAGGTAAGCTGAACATGCTGGACGAGATCAGGGGTTTGGAACCGAGGTATGACCGATTCGAAGGGACGCGAAGTTCATCGGTCGGTGCGGCCAGAGTGGGGTCCGCGCGTTTTCTGGTCGAATCCATGGCCAAGAACTTCGGCTTGTGGCAAAAACCGCTGTCGCGCTTGGTGCAAAAAGCCAGCAATATCTATGTACGCGATCTGGTCCGCCCATACGATGAAACGGAAACCGTCGAACTAACCGCGACCATGGATACTGCGGTGCACCAGTTTATAGTCGGTCAGTATCAGTCATTGCTGGTTAAGTCCGCCGGCAAGCTTGTCGGCATTTTAAGGCTGTCAGACGTTTACGAAAGATTCAGTGAAATGATTATCGCGTGTCAGCCTGAGCAATCCGAAGAGCAGTGAGTCATGCCTAAACGTGCAGGTTTAGACAGGCTCCCGTCCGACAGCAGCGCGACGGCGTAGCCACTTTTCAAAACCCACCACTGCGTAAATCGACAGGCCACCACCCAGCACCCACGCCCACTCCATCATCGTCATGGGGGCGCTGCCAAACAGCCGATTCATGGTCGGCGAATAGGTAAAGAACACTTGCAGCAATGCCATCGCGGTCACTCCCAGCACCAACCAGCGGTTTGAGAACACGCCCAGCGTGAACATCGAATAGCGCAGCGACCGGCAGTTAAACAGGTAGAAAAGCTCGCCGAACACGAACATGTTGACTGCTACGGTGCGCGCTTCTTCAAGTTTCCTATCGTGCAGCAAAGCCCACTCGAAAAGGCCAAAAGCACCAATCAATAACATCAAGCTGACGATGCCGATTCGAATAACGATTTCGCGCGTTAACACCGGCGTCTCGGGGCGCCTGGGGGGCCGTTGCATGATACCTGGTTCCTTGTTCTCGAAAGCCAACATCAGACCGAGCAACACGGCGGTTGTCATATTGACCCATAGAATCTGCACCGGCGTAATGGGAAGCGTGGCGCCGGCGAATACTGCCACCAATATCACCAAGCCCTCACCGATATTGGTGGGCAATGTCCAGGCGATGAACTTGATGAGATTATCGAACACCGCCCGGCCTTCCTCGACGGCGGCCTCAATGGTTGAGAAGTTATCGTCGGTGAGCACCATATCCGCGGCTTCCTTGGCCACTTCGGTACCGGCCACGCCCATGGCGACGCCGATATCGGCTTGCTTGAGCGCCGGCGCGTCGTTGACACCATCGCCGGTCATTGCCACAACATGTCCTTTGGCCTGTAGGGCCTGTACCAAACGCAGTTTTTGTTCGGGCGTCACCCGCGCAAACACTACCGCCCGCTCGGCTACCTCCTGCAGCTCATCGTCGGTCAATTGTTCGAGCGTATGGCCACTGACGGCAAAACTGTCTGGATGCCTGTCAGCGGCGTCGTTAAGGCCTATCTGGCGTGCGATAGC
>JBPCXM010000323.1:0-3058 GCA_051008535.1 Pseudomonadales bacterium
TTATAGGGGCTTGCGGTGGCCTTAGCCGACACGCGATCGCCAGTAGTCTACCGTTACTAGATAGTTGGACTACCGTGCATGGCGAATTGCTAATTCTGAAATAGAATCAGGCGGTTATACCTTGCCACCCTGCGCTACCTCCATTATCCGTCGCCGCCATGAATGACACTATAATCCTGGTTTTCCATTTGCTTACCACCGTTGCCAGGCTCCTGAAGGCCAGAGGCAGCAGTGCTATCGTCGCCGAAAATTTACTGTTGAAACATCAACTGCTCATCCACAACAGGTCTCGGAAAAGAGCGCCCGGGCGTTCAGTCCGAGATCGGACGTTGCTTGGTTTTTGGACATTTTTTCTAATTCCAAGGCGTATAGTTAGAGCCGCTATCATCGTTCGCCCCTCAACGGACAAACCTCGGTTGAATTCGACGATAATACACAAGATAACATCACTGATCTGAAACACTACCGTTGGCAGCAGCAATGCCGAGGATTATTTCAGCTCCCAATGGCAGCTTGAATTTGTATTTCGCCATGCTCAGGGTCATGAACACGGCCCATCGATGCTAAAATGGGGCTATCCCGGCACGGATGGACTTTTTGACGACACGGGGGATTGCTGGTTTAGATGACCGTTAAAGCTCTGGGTATCGCTGCTTTCATTATCACCAGCTCGGCGGCTAGTGTTGCAGAGACCCTAAAACCAACGACTCAAGCGCAGAGGCTGGATGCGAGGCAGTGCGTGGCTTGCCACAAATTTTCGAGTGAACAAACTGGGGGTGACGGAGCAAGGCGAAAGATCGTGCCACTTGATGATCTAACTGGCAGTAGACTGGAAGCCATACTTGGCATGCATCCCGGGTTTAATTGGCGCAATTACAGCGCACGGGAACTGCAGGGGTTGGCGACCCAACTCAAACGCCTGCGTACAGAGCCAGGACCAATCACTGGTCGATAGCACGGTGAAGGAAATGTGATGCGGAGAACAACAAGCTATTTGCCCCGAGTCCTCTGGCGGGAACGCAACCGAACCTTACTTTTAGTGTTTGCGTTGCTTGTTCAATCCGTTTCAGTTTCGGCCCAATGTCCCGCCGACGAGACTCAGACCGGCGATATGGTTTTATCCACGCAGCAGCAGGTCGATGCGATCGCCCAAAATCCTTTCACCCGCTTGGTCGGTCATCTCGAGATTTCCGGGGCGGACATCGACAATCTCGATGCGCTCATCTGTCTAGAACGAGTCGAAGGTTTAGTGGAAATCCATGACAACCCACAATTACAGTCGGCCGACGGACTAAGGCACGTTAGATCTGTAGCCGGCGATCTAATTTTGTACAGCAATGCTGCGTTACAGATTGCCGGTTTCGCTGATTTGACCAGCGTCGGCGGAGGGCTGCAGTATTTTGATAATCCGAGTCTTGAATCGCTCGTCGATTTAGCGAACCTAGAGCACGCCACGTTTCTTAGCTTTTATAGCCTCGAGTCGCTTTCCGCAATCACTGAATTCGAACGTTTGGGCGAGTTGCCGGGAGGACTGTACATCGGTAGCAACCGGAATCTTGAAAAAGTGCGCTTTTCGGCATTAGAAGGGGTCGGTTTCCATCTCATCATCGACAATCACGAAAAGCTCAAAGAAATCGACATGGGAGCGCTTCGCCACGTGGATTCTAACGGCACACTCATGATTCATTTCAACCCGTACCTCGAGCAGCTAAATCTCGACTCTTTGCAGAAGATCGAGGGGGGGTTGATTTACACCCAAAATGCCTCATTGGAGAGGCTCCTGCTAGAGTCAGTACTCGAGATCGGTGAAAACGTCGTCATTGAACACAATAAATATCTAAAAGAAGTCAATTTAAGTGGTATACAGCAGGCTGGCACATTGTTGTTTTCCGTCGTTCACCATCCGCTACTCAGTAAACTCCAAATAGGGAACCTAAAAGATTTAACAAGCTTGGTTTTGACGCAAAACGACGCGCTAACGGAACTGGACTTGTCCAAGGTCGAGTCTGTCGAGCAGGACCTCATTGTGAGAGATAACGAGTCCTTGGAGGCGTTGGATCTTGGTCAGCTGCATACCGTTGGTCTGCATTTTAAAGTGGAGGACCACCCCAAACTAAACAACTTTATCCTCGGAGAGATAACAGAGCTTGGCGACGACATCGACGAGACACCTAACGACTTTATTGTGCGCCGCAATCCCCACCTCAACTCTTGCCATTTTGTGGAGATGGCCGCCCGTCTTGGCCTATGGGGGCATAACAATTTCGATTTCACACCGAACGAAATAGACATATCCAACAACGAAGACTCGGGCATGGCGACTGAGATTCTTGTCTCCTCGCAACAGCAGCTCGATGAGTTCACGGGGGTGGAATGCGTGTCTGGGCATATCTGGCTTGCAGACGGCAGCTTTACGGACGTGTCAACGCCACTGAAAAATCTGCAATTTGTGGCCGGCAAGCTCAGGCTCACAAACTCACAACTTCCTGAGGGTATAGAGTTACCTGAATGGCGTTTTGGCGGTGATTACCTGGAGGTCAGTTATGTCTCAGGTCTGCGCGAGCTCCAACTACTCGCGCTTGAATTTTTGAGTGATATGTCAGTAGTGTCACAAGACGTGCTGACGGTGCGCGCGCCGCGATTGCGGTATATCAATCGTCATCTCGTGATCTATATGAATCCCGAATACGATGAGCTCTCCTTTAACTTTTTGGATGGTGTGGGCAACGGTATCATGATCTTGGAAAACCCGGCTTTACCACACGGCCAAGTGGTAGATCTGCTAAACGACATGTCGGATGTTCCTGGATGGTTAGTCTTTTGCGGTAATCAGAGCGGACCGCCTTGCTGATAAATGGGGTCAAGGTTCTGCCGGGATTCTGACGAAATTGGCCAGAAGCGAATCACTTGGTGTTTCGGGTAACACTATTGGTAATAGACAAAATGTAGTGACCTACCCGTCCTCAACGCCGTGGGTTAAGCTGAGGACGGTACATCTTCGGCTCAGAGCCATAATTGAGGAGGATAGGTCATGAACCAGTTTATCAAGTATGTCGGA
>JBPCXM010000324.1:0-3261 GCA_051008535.1 Pseudomonadales bacterium
TTGAACTGCAGGCGGGTAGAATAATATCCGCATAGGCCATGGTATCCGTCATGTTGAAATCAAATCCTACAGTAAAGAGATCCTCTTTCTTTAAGGCGTCTAGCAACAATTTTTGTCTCGGATGAACCGCTACCGGATTATGGTTATAGATAAACAAAGCTTTGATAGGCGTGCTCAGTTCTTGGTTGACTATGTGTTGGCCGACATCAAGAATATTAATCGTACGCGTCGAACCCGTTACTGCTTCGAGTTTTTTCAAAGGCGCCCGGTCTATATTAAAGTAAGAGCTTGGGTCACAAATTCCCGCCCCCTTTGCGCCGAAATTACCGGTCAACAGAGGCAACGCCATTGCAGCTCTTATCGCCGAGCCACCATTGCGATTTCGTTCCAGGGCTACCCCCATGCTGAGCGAAGCCGGTTTAATAGAACACCAGTAGCTTGCAAACATGGTAATGTCAGATTCTGACAGCCCGCATTCTTCTGCCGCTTTAGCGAGCGGCCAGTTTTTCGCTTCCGCCAGGAATTCATCTGCAGAGCTAACGTGCTCGTCTATAAATGCTTGATCGAGGCCGCCCATTTCACGGATTTGATTGGCTACCGCATAGGCGAGCACAACATCGGTGCCTGGCTTTATTTGTAGAAATAGATCGGCTTCATCGGCAATACGAATCCGCTTTGGATCAATAACAACCAACTTGGCGCCCGCTTTCCTGGCGTTGCGTATCAACTTGATCAAGTGCAAGTGACCTACGGTTATATTGTTCGCCCAGACCACCATGAGTTTTGAGTGCGCCATTTCGGTGTGGGCGATACCACCGACATCACCTAACACCGAATCCCAGGCGGCGGCGCTGATACCAGCGCAAAGAGGAACGCTGTCTAACTGCGAAGCCCCCAGCCGAGTGAAGAACCGAGCATCCATAGAGCCAACGGATAACACTCCCATTGGGCCGCCATATTTGAGCGGCAGAATGGCTTCGGCGCCATATTGCTCGATAATAGCCGTAAACTTCTGCTTGATAACGGCATACGCTTGATCCCAGCTTATCGCTTCAAATTGTGCGTAACCTTTTTTCCCCACGCGTCGCAGTGGTGTTTTGATGCGCTTATCGCCATGGACTAATTCGACCATCCCCGTAGCGACTTTGGTGCAAATTTTTCCATTGGTAAACGCGTTCTGCTTCGAACCTTGTACACGAACAACTTCATCGTCTTTAATATCGACTTTCAGGCTGCAAGTGTCTGCACAATCCAGCGGGCAGATAGTTTCGACCGTTCGTGTTGTGTCAAGGGCCATATCGAGAACCTCGCAATTGAAGCGGCAAGCAACCATATTGTGAGCTTACATCGAGCCAGCTAAGTGGCGCAACACGATAAATTGTAAGCTTAAGCAGCATACAACAATATTGAGTTTTTAATTCATAGATAACCCGCACTCCCTCCATTTGTATTACAATTTTTGCTCACGTGTTTCACGACTAGAACCACAGCCGGAGTCTCAATTATGCGTACCGCTCTATTTATCCTTCTCCTACTATTTCAACCCTGGCTGTTTGCGCAATCCGCCAATGACACGGCAACAACCAAAGCCTGGCGCGAATTCACCAGAAAACTGGAAACGGCAGGCGTGGAAATACTGAATACCTATCCCCAGCCTGAAGCGCTGGACCGCGCCGAAGGCTTACGTTATCTGCTGCAGCAACTGGGCAGTTCCATACAACAGAAGCTGATCGACCAGCCCGCACAGATCTCGCTATTGCGTGTAGGCGCAACCACCATCAACAAATGGGGCATGGACGGCGCCGACGCTAAATACCAGGGAGCAGCCATCAGCGGCACTGGCAGTTACCGTTTTTACGGTCAGCTCGGTAGCGCCCGGCTTTTTGCCACGCAACTCACCCGCATAGGAGGTACTTTTGCCGCCTACGACACTTTAACCGGCGACCAGCTGCGAGCAGATAAGACTGGCAATTTTGAGGTTTTGATTGCCGCTCATAAACCTGAAGATTGGCGAGGCGTGTGGCTGAAGCTGAACCCGGAGGCTGATAACCTTCTTATTCGTGAATATTTTAGTGACTGGGCGGAGGAACGCCCTGGACACTACTACCTTGAACGGCTGGATAACGCTGCAATAACTGCACCGGTCACAACCGAACAAATGGCCACGCTGCTTAGCGATACCGCGCGGGTATTCTCTTCCCGTGCTCCGCAGTGGCAGGCGCGGGTCGAGCAGGCGCGTCAGCATCTGGTAAACAAAGTGCATATGAAAAAAGCCGACGGGCAAGGTATGGACTCAAATGCCTACGGTAGTAGTTGGTTCAGTGTCGACCACAAAGAAGCGCTCATAATAGAATTGGAGGCACCTGATGCTTTGCTGTGGAGTGTGCAGCTAGGCAATGTGTGGTGGGAATCTATCGACTATATCAACCACACTGCCAGCTATAACGACAGCCAGGCCATCGTCGGCAACGATGGCAAGTACCGCTTCGTGTTATCCCATGAAGATCCGGGCGTAGTCAATTGGCTGGACCCTGCTGGTCACACTGAAGGCGCGCTACTATTCCGCTTGCAGAAGACTGCAAAGATCGTGAACCCTGTGATGAAGAAGGTGCTCTTTAGCGAGCTTGCCGAGCACTTACCAAAAGGTACTTCGAGAGTTAGCATCGAGCAGCGGCAGCGGGAGATTGCGGCGCGTCGCCGGCACGCCGCCGTGCGTTGGGCCCCTTGAACCGCTTTGTGCAAGGCCTCAATTACCGGCCAACTCCTTTAGAATAATGCTCCAGTGGTCTAGCGCGGCATAGAAAGCCTCGAGGGGTACGCGTTCATTTAGGCCATGGGCAAACATTTCGTTAGGGTTCATAAATATGCCGCTGACGGCCCACGTGGGAATGTCCGCCCTGCGAAAATGCATGCCGTCGGTACCGCCCGATTCCATATAGCCGATGACGGCCACGCCTGGATAACGTTGGTGTACTGCTTTCTTCACTGCGCTTACCACATCCTCACGTAACTCTGAGACCGGGCTCTCGACTGGTTCACCCAACAACTTGAACTCAATCTCTTTGTTGCCCACTACCTGTTTCAAGCGCGACTCAACTTGTGCCACGGGGACACCGGGAAAGACGCGGCAATTCACCGTAGCAGTCGCCGATTGCGGCAAGGCGTTTTCCGCGTGACCTGCTTGTAACATGGTCACCACACAGGTGGTGCGCGTGGTGCCCACGTAGGAAGGCTCGACTGCCAGTCGATCAGCTGCCGCCT
>JBPCXM010000325.1:0-7249 GCA_051008535.1 Pseudomonadales bacterium
GATGACAGCACTGACCTTGCCCTTTCCATCGACGATGTCAATGAAACGCCGGTGCTGTCATTTTCAGGTAACGGCGTCGATGAAAACACGGATACGACTGGCGGCTACGTTGTCGGCCTGCTTAGTGCCAGCGACCCCGATCTTAGTGACCTCGCCACTTTTTCCGTGATCGGCGGTGCAGATCAGGACAGCTTCAGCATTCGTAGTGGCAATGAGTTGGTCCTTAACGATGGTCTGCTGGATTTTGAAAACCAGGCGACATACGAAGTGACGCTTCGTGTGACCGACGCTGGAAACCTGCAACAGTCACAAACCGTCACCATTACCGTGAATGATCTAAATGAGCCGATCTTCTTTTCTAACATAGACGAGACCATCACCTTTTCAGCACCGGCAGTGAGCAATTCTGCTCCGGTCGTTATTGAGTCGAATACCTTTAGCGTGGATACGGTGAACACTACGATTGTGGCTTCCGGCGAGCCATCGTTAGCGCCTGATCCACTGCCAGGCAGGTCAGCACCTGTCGAAATATTAGCCGAGGAAGAAACAACGACTGATGAGCTTTTAACGGTAGAAGAAGACATCTTCAGCGACGGTGAGTCTGATTCGCGTTTTATCGACGCGGCGCTAAATCGGCCCAACAACAACCCCAATACGGGTGCGGAGCAATCTGGAAAAACCGTCAATCTCAAACAATTGGTCACGGCAGTCACGAACCTGAACCCGGCCACAAAACTGCTCGCAGAGGCAACTACCTCGTTGCAAGATGCGTTCGATTTCACAGCGCTGGATAGCTTTACCATTCTCGACAATGGCTCTTTCCACAATGATCTCGATGACTTCAGGAACGAACTGGAGGCAGAGACACGTCGTGGGCAGACCATTGTTGGGTCGGCGGTCGCGGCGTCTACTGGCATTTCCATCGGTTACGTCGTGTGGCTGGTACGCGGCGGCGTTTTACTTAGCAGCGTACTTTCTTCGCTGCCGGCGTGGCGGTTAATCGACCCGTTGCCGGTATTGGCCACTGTGCTTGGCAACTCGCAGGATGAAGAAGATGACGAGACGCTGGCGTCGATGCTCGAGCCAGAAGATCCGGAAAACAATGAAGACGGGACAAGCGAGGACTAAACATTGATCTACACTCAATGGAGGGACGTCCGGATTCCGGCGCGCAATACAACCCAGGGAGCTACCCGACATACCGGTCGGCGCAGGGGGATCAATCAGTGAACATACTCAAGCGGCTATCTGCCAAGTCCCAGATCGCATTGGGACAGTCCGGTATTATTGTAAGTCTGCTGCTCACTGCTGTGGTTATCGGACTCATACCGGATCGTGTCAGCGCAGTACGCGATGGCCGTGCCATGCTGGCTGAAGCTCTCGCCGCGAACAGCTCCACTTTTGTTACCTACGCCGACTTGAGGCGCATCGAGTCGAACCTGCAATTGGTTGTGCAACGTAATGCTGACCTGCTTTCGGCAGGCTTGCGGCGCGAAGACGACTCGCTAGCCGTCTCAGTCGCAGAACACGAGAGTCACTGGGAGGCGATTCCCGGCGAATATTCAACCGATACACAGCTTCGCGTTCCTATCCATACGGGTGACGAGCGCTGGGGGCAAGTGGAGCTGAGATTCACCTCCATGCAGGCACAGGGATTGATCGGTGCCATGCAAACGCCGTGGGTGCAATTGACTCTGTTCCTCGGAATGCTCAGCTTTATTCTGTTCTACCTGTACCTGGGAAGAATGCTCACCCAGTTGGATCCCTCCCAGGCGGTACCAGGCAGAGTTCGCTCGGCATTGGATACCATGGCGGAAGGGTTGCTGGTGCTGGATCGAAAGGAGCAGATTGTGCTCGCCAATCACGCGTTTGCGACCCTGCTTGGTAAGACCACCGATCAGTTAACAGGCGCACGGGCAAGCCAACTTCCCTGGGTGACCAGTGATGGCGCAGCAACTGAGGATGCAGAACGTCCGTGGATCAGGGCGGTCAAGCAAGGGGTGGCGCAAACGAACCAGATGATACGCCTGAAGCTGGACGGCCAGCCGCAACGCACCTTCATGATCAACTGCTCACCCGTGCTGGGGAGCAAAGGCAACTATGCAGGCGTACTCGTTAGCTTCGACGACATTACCCTACTGGAAGAAAAAGAGGTGGAGTTGCGCAAATCCAGAGCAGAAGCGGTGGCTGCCAACGAGGCAAAAAGCAGTTTCCTGGCCAATATGAGCCATGAAATTCGCACCCCGATGAATGCCGTGCTGGGTTTCACTGAAATCTTGCAGCGCGGTTATAGTAAGAACCCGCAGGACAGCCATAAATACCTCAATACTATTCATTCTAGTGGTAAGCACCTGCTCGATTTGATCAATGACATCCTCGATCTATCGAAAGTTGAATCGGGGCGAATGGAAATCGAAAGAATGCGGTGTGCGCCGCATCAGGTAATCGCCGAAATCGTCAATGTGCTGAGTGTCAAGGCCAACGAAAAAGGGCTTTCGCTGGAGTTTTGCCCCGAGGGAGATCTACCCGAAACGATACTGTCTGACCCGTCGCGTCTCAGACAAATCATCACCAATCTGGTGGGTAATGCCATCAAATTCACCGAACAAGGCGGCGTGACTGTTAAGTTGAAATTGAGCAAGTCTAGCGTAGAGCCGCAATTGACTATCGATATTGTTGACACGGGTATTGGTATGCAGGAAGAGGGTCTGGAAAATATATTCAACCCTTTCGTCCAGGCCGACACGTCGGTCACACGTCGCTTCGGTGGTACAGGCCTGGGATTGTCGATTAGCAAGCGTTTTACCGAAGCGTTGGGTGGAGATATCACGGTGACCAGCCGGCCGGGCATGGGCAGTACGTTCAGTGTTCGGATCGATACCGGCTCGCTTGATGGGATAGCCCTGCTGCCTGCCACTGAGCTGATGCGCTGCGTCGAAGATCAACGGCAAGAGGAAGCGGTGCGTTGGGTGTTCCCGCCCTCACGCGTCCTGGTCGTCGACGATGGCGTGGAGAACCGTGAGTTAGTCAAGCTGGTGCTCGAAGAAAACAACATCAACGTTGCTGAGGCCGAGAACGGCCAGATAGGGGTAGAAAAAGCTCTGGCCGCGCCCTACGACGTGATTCTCATGGATATTCAAATGCCGGTAATGGACGGTTTCATGGCGACACAAGCACTGCGAGAGGCGAACCTGCAGACCCCAATCATTGCGCGCACGGCCAACGCCATGAAAGGGTTTGAACAAAAATGTCTCGATGCGGGCTATACCGGTTACATGACCAAGCCCATCGATATTGATCAACTGGTCGCAAAGCTCGCCGAATTGCTCAATGCAACGGTTGCTGAAGCGTCTCCTGAGAAACGTGTGCCGACGCTGTTCAACCCGGCGAATGATGAAGCAGGCGACAGTGGCGCCACCGCGCCGATATATTCGAGGTTGTCGACCTCGGACCCACGTTTTCATCGTCTCATCAGCCGGTTTACCGAACGACTTGCCGCGCAGTTGAAGGCGATCGACATCGCTTGGACGGAAAGAAATTACGCCGAAATCGCTGACCTTGCGCACTGGCTCAAAGGAGCCGGTGGAACCGTAGGTTTCGATATATTCACCAGTCCGGCGCATGACTTGGAGCAATTTGCCAAGTTCGAACAGGAAGGGCAGATCGAGGCGACGCTGGCGATCATTCACGACTTGAGTCGTCGCCTTTCGGTCGATGAATCAATGAACGGCAGCGCGGCAGCTGCTGATTCTGTCGCGACCACCGTCGAAGATGTTGTGCCACCCAGTGCAGAAAAAGAAGCGCCGCCAGAGCACACCGCTGACACACTGGTCTCTCGTTTTGCCGATGATCCCAGACTGCGGCCGATTATTGAAAAATTCCGCCTCCGGTTGGACAGGCAATTAGCGCTCATGAGACAGCAGCAGACGAAAGGGAATTTAGAGGAACTTGCCGATCTGGCGCATTGGCTCAAGGGTGCCGGCGGGACGATAGGCTTCGACGAATTCAATGAGCCAGCGGCACAGCTCGAAAAACTGGCGAAGGAAAGCAATTTGAATGCGATAACACCACTACTGGACGAACTAGATCGACTGGCACAACGGATTGTGCCTGCTGCGCCGTCACTCAATGAAAGTGATGATGTGCCGGCAGCTAGACAAAAAGGGCAAACGCAATGATACACAATAAATCTCAGGCACTCACCGACGCCACGATCATGATGGTGGACGATGAACCTTTGGAGATGGAAGTAATACAGATTTTTCTGCAGCGGCTTGGCTACCATCGGTTCATCACGATTGAAGAAGCACCAATGGCGATGAGCACCATCATGAAGTATCGACCGGATATTGTGCTACTGGACCTGCTGATGCCGGACATTTCCGGGTTTGATCTACTCGGATCGATACGCGCGAACGACGAGTTGGGTGGCCTGCCGGTTATCGTACTGACGTCTTCATCGGAAGCCGACACTAAGCAGAAAGTAATGCAACTTGGCGCGACTGACTTCCTGGCGAAACCCGTTGATGCGAGTGAGCTAGCGCTGCGGCTGCGTAATACATTGGCAGCCAGCGCCTACACACCCCACAGTACTTGACACCACATGACTGATTACCTTGTAAAGGATGTAGAAGCGCATGAATCAAATGAAACGAGCACAGTGGATCGATAGGAAATACTGACATGGAGCAACATACCAACGCCACTATCATGATGGTTGACGATGAACCGCTGACCATGGAGATGGTGCAGATTTTTCTCGAAGACGCGGGCTACAGCAACTTTGTGCTCGTTGAGAAATCGCCATTGGCGATGGAAACAATTGCCAGGAAGCAACCCGATGTGGTGCTGCTTGATCTCAACATGCCGGAAGTGTCAGGATTCGAGATTCTTAGTGCGATACGCGCTAAGGAAGCATTGAAATACCTTCCTGTCATTGTGCTGACTTCCTCCACCGATGCAGAAACCAAGCTGCAGGCACTGGAACTGGGCGCCACCGACTTCCTGTCGAAACCTGTCGATGCGAGTGAACTCGCGCTACGCGTGCGAAATATGCTGGCCGTCAAAGCCTACCAGGACCAGCTGGCCTACTACGACCCCCTCACCGGATTACCCAACTTAAGCCTGATCACCGACAGGACGACGCTGGCGTTAAACAAGGCAGAGCGCGACAACAGCATCGTAGCAGTTTTACTCATCACGTTGAGCCGTTTCAAGGAAGTTAAGGAAACACTCGGCCAAAACGCCAGCGATACCATCCTCAAGGAGATTGCACAACGCATCGAAACCTGTCTGCGCGCCAGCGATTCAATCGGGAGAATAGATATAGATCAGATCCAACGCTATATATCGCGAGTCAATGGTGATGAATTTATGCTCCTACTGCCGGGCATTCGCAAGACAGAAGATGCCGCTATCGTTGCCAAACGCATAACAGAGAGGCTTTCTCTACCCATTGCTGCGGGAAAACATGAAGTGGTGGTTCAGGCAAATGTAGGCATCGCCGCCTACCCGGCCGATGGCGAAAAAACCACGGTATTGATGAGAAACGCGGCCAGTGCCGCCAGTCTCGCCGCGCAAACGCAAGACATGCACTATCAATTCTATTCCCAGGAATTCAATGCATGCTCCATGAAACGACTGAATCTTGAAAGCTTATTGCGCAAGGCACTCGAGAACAACGAGCTGTCACTTCATTACCAACCCAAGGTTGCCGTCGATACCGGTCGTGTGTACGGCGTAGAAGCCTCGCTTCGCTGGCAGAATAGCGAACTTGGCAACGTGTCACCGGTGGAATTTGTGCCTATCGCCGAGGATGCCGGACTTATTTCGGCCATCGGAGAATGGGTACTGAAGGAGGCCTGCCGGCAGCAACAGAAATGGCAGCATGCCGGTTTGGGTGAACTGAACGTTGCAGTGAATCTATCAGTAAAACAGTTTCATGAATCTCGCCTGATTAAGACTGTGCAGACTGTCATTGAATCGACTGGGATTAATCCGCAATCTCTCACACTGGAAGTCACGGAAAGTGCATTGATCGGCGATATTGAACAGAGCGTCCTTATTTTGAAACAGTTACAAGAAATGGGGCCAAAATTATCCATCGATGATTTTGGTACTGGCTATTCTTCGCTAAGCTATCTGAAACAATTCCCGCTGAATGAGTTGAAAATCGATCGGTCCTTCATCATGGACTTACAGTCTGACGCGCGTGATGCTGCGATTGTAAACGCTATAATTTTTCTTGCCCAGAGCTTGGGAATGAGTGTGGTTGCCGAAGGTGTAGAATTGCAGGAGCAGCTGGATTTTCTACACAAAAAACGCTGCGATGTGTATCAAGGTTATCTGTATAGTCGCCCTCTTCCTGTGGCTGAACTGGAACAAATGCTATTGAAGAAGCGCGATGCTGACACTTCTTGCTGAAGCAAAGCGGGTCACTTAACCATTGAGAAAATGCACTCGTCCTCTGTTGTTTGACATTTTTCGATAGTCGTCAAAACTCACTATCCATGATGGCCTCGCACTCCACCTTTCGTGCTTTTTTTCATAAATATCTTTAGGTGTCACGCCACTCGTTGGCTTGGGCAAGCTGCTTGATTTCGTCGCCCGGTCCCCATAGGCCACGCGTCTGCTGCCAGTAGAGGAAATTCAGGAAGTTTTCATCTCGCACATTAAGCGACGCATCGCTCCAGGACGTTAAGAGCACCGCTTTAGAATAATCGCCCCATGCCATCGCAATCGCCAAGTTCCCCCAGTCCATCAATTCAGGGTAGACGTTCCGTAGTGTCGCAATCTGCAACCGCTTCTTAGCATCATAAGTGCCTGGCGATTGCTCCTGACCGCTTGGAACATAGAGCGTCGGATCGAACACAAAAGTCATTGGCCTTACCTATTTATATTATTAGGCGGTGTCAGTCTGACCGCCGGCGCTTTATCGCGCCATTCGGCCGCAAGCCCGCCGAAACACGCATGGCGGTATCCATCGAATATTGGCAACAGCGCCATTATGTCAAGTGTTTATTTTTGCGTGACGTTGGCTGCGAGGTGTATCAATTGTGAGACGCGCACCGGTACGCTTTTGTCCGTACGGGGATTAATGCCTAAAACGCGCCGGTATACACGAATTCTTGAGTCACATGATTTACCTGTAAAGCAATTGCTACAGAAAGACCCGGAAATATCGTATATGAAGACGAACATCAAATAGCAGCAATATCTATGAGCGACAGTGACCGAAAAGCAATCCTGT
>JBPCXM010000326.1:0-6057 GCA_051008535.1 Pseudomonadales bacterium
CCAGCGGTAAAATTCAAAGACGGCTTTGGCAACCCCTGTAACAACGGTGTGCGCAACTACGCCAAGGTAAATGGTGAACTTTACTTGGGTACAACTAGCTGGTGTAACCTGGGCGAAGACTCGGGCCTGGAGTACTACAAGTACGAAGGCGCCAACCGCTAAATATAAGCCCGCCGTCTCCACACCCACAACAGCAATGCTGAATTTGCAATGAGAAGGGCACCACCGCCCGTGTACTCGTGTTGCGCGAGCCTGCTTACCATCGCGCAATCCCGTCGATCCCGGACCAACCCGCATGGTTAACAATATGGCATACCAGTCGACGATATATGTCATATTATTAACTAGGGTTCTGGACAACTGAGTATAGATTGAAACGCTAAGCAAGCGCGCAAAGCGTTATTGTTTCGGTGATCAGCGAAATTGCGCTGTAGCTGAGCACAATGTTGACTCCTGATTTAATTTAGTAGACTTACTTGATTTTTATAGGACATATGTCATAATTAGCGCACAATTTGGATCGAAGTCAACACGGCGAGTAATGCTATGCTAGGAGACAACCCCCACGATGCCGAGCTCAAGGCCAGCTGGGATGATTTTTGCGAGCAGCTAAAGAGCGCCGGCGATTTGGTGTTCCGTGATGGCACCCCCGCGCAGGATATCGACCGGGCCAAAGGCTTTCGATTGCTCGCGAGGAACATTTCTCTGGCGCTGCAGTTTTGCCTTGAGAACAACGATCCTGACTTCCCGGAGCTGCTTCACTATTTTGATCCTATTCGCAAGCAGGGAGGAGACAATACTGATGCGCTATACGTGGGAGCACCCATCAATGGGCAACACACCTACCGCATCACAGGTCAACGTGGCGATGCCCGCTACTTCGCCGTCACCGTGTTGGAAGACGGCGCCACACCCTGGGGTGGGGCCGTGGTTGGCAATATGATCGATAGCGATATTGAAGTACAGGAGGATGGTAGTTTTGAGATCATCCTGAGCCCTGATGAGCACCCGGGCAACTGGATCAAGACCACGCCGGGAAGCTGGCGGGTGACGTTCCGCCAGTTTTTCGCTGACTGGGAGAACGAACAACCGATGGTAGCCCGCATCGATAGACTGGGTGAGCTGGAGCACAATCCGGTGTTGACGCCTGCGCAAATTGAGTGCGGCCTGGCAGATTCAGCTGCCTGGGTGCGCGAATCCACTTTCTACTGGGCGAATATGCTGGATAAATGGAAGGTACAACCCAACCATTTTTTATCCTACCGACAACTTGACGACAACGCCATCGATGCCACACCGGGTGGCGAACCATTGATCTGTTACTGGCAGGTCCCGGACGACGAAGTCCTCGTGGTACGAGTCACTCCACCGGAAACGAACTACTGGGCGGTGGAATTCGGCAATTACTGGTGGGAGAGCATGGACTATCGCTATCGCTTGTGCAGCACCAATTGTCATCATGCGACCTTGGAAGACAACGGTGAACTGTTGTTGGTGGTTGCCCACCAGGATCCGGGCGTGCCCAATTGGTTGGACCCTTCGGGTCATGTGGAAGGCTATATCACACTGCGCTGGATCGGTGCTGCGAATTATCCTATTCCCGAATGTCAGCAAATGAAACGGGAAGCGCTGAAAGCCTACCTCCCTGAAGGCATTAAGAGCGTCAGTGTGGATGAAAGAAGAGACCAACTGGCTGCGCGTCGGCGTGGCGTTATCAAACGGTTCGGTTACTGAAACCTATGCCAAAAATTGTCGACCATGATGCCCGTCGTAGCGAGATATGCGCCATCGCCGTATCCCTAATCGCCAGGGGTGGCATGGAAGCGGCAACGATCCGCGAAATTGCCCAGGAAAGTGGCTATTCGAAAGGTGTGGTCGAGCACTATTTCGAGAACAAGGAAGAACTTATCAGTGGTGCGCTGGATTGGATTAACCAGTGCTACGAGCGGCGCGTTAACCAGGCAACCGTGGGACTAACGGGAGTGCAGGCCCTGCGAAAACGCATGCAAGCCACCGTGCCAACGAACAAAGTTATCCGCGACGAATGGAAAGTGCGTCTGGTTTTCTGGAGCATGGCGGCGATTCAGGAAGAATTGCGCAAGGCGCAAGAGCAGCGTTTTGTGCGGGCAGCCGACGCATTTGAGAGTGACATCTTGTCAGCCTTGCGTATGGGTGAGCTTAATACCGAGAGAAAACCGGGTGATCTGGCGCGCCAGCTCGTCAATGCAATTGCCGGGCTCAGTGTCGTCGCCCTGCATAGCCGGTCACTGTATACCAGAATCTTTATTCTCCAAGAGGTCGAAGCAATGATTGCACAGCTTGGAGAAGGATTCGTCAATGAGTCACCCCTCAGGAGGGCAAAATGAGAACGATAGATTTTGGTGGTAAGTCCGTTGTTGTGACCGGTGCGGTGCAAGCGATGTTGGCATTGCTCGGTCAGGTAAGTTAAACGAAAAACGCGAGGTAAGAAACGATGGACTTGGATTTAAAGGGTAAGACGGCGGTTATTACCGGTGGCAGTGGCGGGATTGGTCGTGGCCTAGTGCTGGAGTTCGCCCGTGAAGGTTTGAATGTGGTTAGCGCGTCCCGTGATGCGAAGACCGGTGAAGCCCTGGCGGTTGAGGCAGAGGCTGCGGGTTATCCTGGCAAGATTCTCGCCGTATCTACCGACGTAACCGACCGTGCGTCAGTAGATGCCATGGTGGCGCGTTGTAACGAGGAATTTGGTCCGGTGGATGTATTAGTGAATAACGCGGGCGGCGTCGCCCACACTTCAGATTTTGAGGATTTTGATGAAGAGGGCCGCAAATGGGAAATCGCGCTGAATATCGATGGTGTGGTGAATTGCTGCCAGGCGGTGGCTAAAGACATGTTGGGGCGGTCCACCGGTTCGATTATTAACATATCCTCCAATTCTTCTCTGCTGGGAGAGGCCGCTGCGAACATCGTTCACTATGGCGGCGTCAAGGGTTTTGTGAATTCCTTTAGCAAATCCCTGGCCTGGGAATGGGCGAAGAAAGGGGTGAGAGTGAACAACATATGCCCCGGTTGGATCGTGCCGGAGAAAGAGGAGCATGTGGGTGACGGTAGCTTCTGGAATCGCTTCGGCTTCGACATGATGGGCAGGCCCGATGAAATGGAAACGGCCCTGCAGGAGGGCACCCTATACAACATGAGCGGCCTACCGATTCCCAAACTTGGCCGCCCGGAGGACATTGCCTACCTGTCTTTGTTTCTGGCTTCCGATGTTTCCGGCTACATCACCGGGCAATTAATCAGCGTCAGTGGCGGCGCTTATATGCCTTGAGCCCTTACTATCAGGCAGGACACAGCCATGAATAACACCGATACCCCGCTCTGGACGCCGCCAGCGCATCCTGACTGGATAGAGGCCATGAACCTGGAGGGGAGCTATCTCGACCTGCCAGCCGTAGTTCCGCTGGACGAGGCCTCCCTGATCGACCATGCCCAGCGCACCACCGGGCTAAGCGATTTTGGTGACGATCTTTGGCGCGAACCGTTTACTGTTCTGGTTAAATCCCTGGAGGAGGAAGCGCAACTTACCCTGATGGGTCGCTTGATGGCCAGAAACGACATCATCCTCTGGCTCAGTACGCGGCTCAAGGTCACCGATACCCTAAAACGACACCCTGAGGTCCTAGAGCAGGAAGTCGTTGCGCCGATGGTGATCGTTGGACTGCCTCGCTCCGGCACATCTATCCTATTCGAATTATTGGCTCAAGACCCGGACGTAGGGGTACCGCTGATGTGGGAAGCTTTACAGCCTTGTCCACCACCGGAAACCGCGACCTATACCACGGATCCGCGCATCGAACAGGCGGACAAATTATTTACCCAGTGGAGCCGGGTAGCCCCGGAATTTGCCAGCATGCACGAAATGCGTGGCGATATACCTTCCGAATGTGGTCTGCTGATGGCCGGGACTTTTATCAGCGACCACAACGCATCGCTGCATCAGACGCCAAGCTACAGTGTCTGGTGTGCGCAGGCGAATTTTCTGCCGGTGTACGAGTACCACAAACGTATCTTACAGATCTTGCAATGGAAAAACCCCAGAAAGCGCTGGCTGCTCAAAGCCCCTGAGCATCAGGTGCACCTGGATACTCTGCTGGCGGTTTATCCAGACGCGCGTATCGTACAGACCCACCGCGACCCGATAAAATGTATGGCCTCCACCACTAGCTTGATGGGCACTCTATACTACATGCGCAGCGATCAACCCTTTAACGCTGAGATGTTTGAAAACATCATTATGGGTGAGGCTACCGCCCAACGACTCGAGCATGTCATAGACCAGCGTGAGGCCGGTATTGTGCCAGGGCAGAATATCGCCGACTCACGCTATCAGGACCTGATGGATGATCCTATGCTATGCATAGACAATATCTACAAACATTTTGGTATGCCGTTGTCTGATGACGCGAAGAGGGGGATGTTGAACTATCTGGCGGCAAAGCCAAAAGGCAAGTTCGGCAAGCACAGCTACGAGGTGGATGAGAGCAGGAGCGGAGACCGGCCGTTGTTTAATCGCTACCAGGAACTGTACGGGGTGCCCAACGAGATGTGACCTCCTTCGACTCTTAGGACGCGGTCCACGATCGGAATTTTTCGCTCGGATTAGCCCGGTTTATAAACTCAAGCATCATTAATTTAAAGACACTTACGCAATCGGAGATAAATATGAGAAACGTAGTCATTAGTGGCAGCGCATCGGGTATTGGGCTTGCCAGCAAAGAAAAACTGGAATCCCAGGGGGACAACGTAATCAGTATCGATATTCGCGATGCGGATATTATTGCTGATTTATCTACCTCGGAAGGCCGCAAGCAAGCCATCCAGCAAGCACTCGATTTGTCGGGTGGAGAAATCGACGCTGTGGTTTTATCGGCGGGCTTGAGTGGTTTGAATGCTCCGCCGGATACGACGTTGTCACTAAACTATTTTGGCTCGGTAGAATTATTTGATGGCTTACGCCCGGCGATGGAAGGTCGCCACAATGCCTGCGCCATCGGATTGGTATCCAATTCCTCGCAGTTTGATATTGATTACGATGATGAGCTGGTGCTGGCCTTGCTGGCAGGCGACGAAGCCAAAAGCGTAGAGCTGGTTATGGAGCGCGACAGGGGTGCGGCCTATCGCTTTAGCAAGCACGCACTTGCCAGGGCCATACGCCACCGTGCTGTGGAGTGGGGCTCACTTGGGGTACGCATCAATGCGATTGTTCCCGGAATGACACAAACCCCCATGGTCGATGACATTTTGAAAGACCCGGAATTTGGCCAATTTGCGGAGATGGTGCCAATTCCATTGGGGAGAAAAGGTACCGCAGAGGAAATGGCAGGCGTGATTGCCTTTATGCTCAGTGACGCAGCGTCCTACATTACCGGCATGATGATGTGGGTTGACGGTGGTACCGACGCTGCAGTGCGTGCGGATCGGTTCTAGGAATGCTGATCACATAATTGGCATAGAGAATCAAACACTATTGATGCCGCTACATTGCCTCGGCCAGCATCTTGCCCGTGCGGAACTGGATGCCGGTCTACGGCCTTCACAATCACGTTTTATGGAACATATACTATATTATTGTTCTTTATATTTGCATTAAAGGTATAAAATAGACATAATAGGCCCTCTATGTGTGCCGTTCGGGAGTGAGTCGTAATTGGCAACTCAATCGCGGTCGACCTTATAAAAACGGAACAATCATGTCAGCAAACATTCAGAATGAGAGTGCATCGGTGGAAGCTGCTATCAAACTTCCCACCGGCCAATATGCGGACCTAGAAGGTCGCGGTAAGATGTTTTACCGAGAATGCGCCAAGCGCAATAACAAGCCGACCGTGCTGCTGATTCACGGCATGCTCGCCAGTTCCGGGTTGAACTGGTATCAGGTGTTTGAACCGTTAAACAAGCACTTCAATGTCGTGGCAGTGGATCTGCGCGGACATGGGCGCAGTATGCGCCGGCAGAAATGCCGTTTTACGCTGGCAAAGTGTGTCGATGACATTGCTGCATTTATTGACCACCAAAAAC
>JBPCXM010000327.1:0-3108 GCA_051008535.1 Pseudomonadales bacterium
ATAATGGCTGGCAGACGTTAATCTCTTAGTCTGACTGATCGAGAAGCTGCACGACCTTTGTCCTTATTTGCACTGCTTCATCGGCCGAAAAGCCCCTGCGTGAGGTTCGAATAATACCGCCGCGATCAATCAGAAAATGCGTTGGCAAGCCCTGCACACGGTAAGCGGTGAGCACATCACTGTTGACATCACTCAATACTGGGTAGTCCACAGGAAGCTGCCGTAAAAAACGCTGGGCATCAGCCGCTTCTTCATCGACATTTATTGCCAGCACCTCAAATCCTCTTCCAGCCAGTGCGTGGCGCAATTCATTCAAATATGGCAGTTCTTCATGGCAAGGCTCGCACCATGAAGCCCAAATGGTTAAATATACCACCTTGCCACGCAGGTCCGACAGAGAAATCATTCTGGTTTTATCAGCAAACAAAGGAAGGGTGAAATCAGGCGCCTCGCCACTGCCGAAACGATCGTCTGTGCAAGCACTTAGGCAAACCACCAGCAGCGCAAAAAGAATAACCGCAGGGCATGCCACAATTTTCCTGTTCTCAAACAAAACTGTCATAATCGGTGCTACACATCCTGGACGGACTAGCATGGAAATTATTTTGTTTACGGCGGTTGGCATCGCGCTATACGTTCTCTGCGACCAGTTATTGGCGCTGATCGAGCGTTTACACGGTAACCCGCTGCCCTACCGCAATGTCATCTTCTTCGTGATGATATTCGCCCTCGCAATGACCGCGTTCGAGTTGATCAATCGTGCCAGTTAAACTGGTAGCTGAACCGCGGAACGCCTGCTGCGGGCTAGCAACAATGCGCGAATCACTACGATAATAAAGAACACCCCCCCAATTGTCGAAACCAGGCCGCCAAGCCCCATCAGCCCCATACCGGCTATACGCTCGATGCTGTCAAGATGTTGCTCGCTGCCAGCCACCTTACGCTGCACACCATAACCCCCCGACCAGACCAGCCCTGTAATATGCAACAGTTGCCCACCGCCATAGGTCCACGGTTGCGCCAGCGCCAAACGTAGATTCTGCAGTGGGTAACCAAGACGTGGTAATAGTTCATAGCAGAGCCCCATTAGCGCCAGAGTCACGCCAACTATGCAACCGTGATAATGTGCCGGAATGCGCACGTCACTGCCTACGATTAGGAAGCCGATAACCCCCCCAGAGCCAAACAGAATCAACGAACTCAGCAGGCAGGCGCGCGCTAGCTTTCCCTCCGGCGGGAACGGCCGCCGCCCAAGGAACGCCAGTACCAACGCCAGGCTAAACGGAAACGTTGCCAAACTACCGCCGTAGCTCATCAACCAAGTGAACATGCGACGGTTATCTCCGCTCATCACGGGATAGGCGAAATTAATCAGCGGTGCGATAAACACACAGACCAGCCCGAATATCAGGATCACCAGTACCACTCTTGGAGTCAACGGCAGTCGCAGACCGCCCGCGCTGCTCAACCACAGCCATGCCACTAGCATCAACAAGGTGTAGGTGAACTGGATGACGTGTCCACCACCCCAAAAAAGCACCTCGAAGAAGGTTTCTCCGCGAACATACTGAGGGATATTCACGTAAGACCAGAGGAAGCACCACAGTGCCACCGCAGCCGACACCGCCGCCGTGTTCAAGCCAAAACGAATGGCGCCCGCACCGGTCATCCATTGTCCAACGGGTAAACAGGTGCTCATGCTGTACAGGACCAGTACTAAGAACCCCGCGCCAAAGAGTAGCAAACCGGCAAAAAATATCGGGTTCTGCAATACCGGAACATAGTTGCTCATCAGCGGGTTGCCGTCACCACTAAACGGCGCTACCACCATGGCCAGCGAGCCGAGCACCGCGAGCGCAAGTGCCAGGCGGTTAACCCATAACGCCACAGGCTTACTATTGAGACTCCACAATATGCCGGCGAATGCCAAACTCCAGACCAGTACCGATAGGTCAACGTGTACGACTAGCGCAGAATGAAAGAACTCAACCCAGGGGAAAATATCCTGCACCCAGGGCGTACGCGACAACACCAACAACAGCGAAAAGACACCGGCACCAAGCAACGACAGTATGCATAGCCACAGCCAACCTAACGCCAGCGTCTTCCTCTCGTCAGTCGGGACCTCAAGCGTATAATTTTCTGGAAACATGCAATCCCCGTCGGCAGAATTCGATGCAGTGACTAAATTTTGTTGACTGGTGGGGTTAATTTTTTTAACCACAGGCGTCACATTTTTCCTGCCGGCAACGCCGCCCCGGGTATATCCAGCCTGAAGCCGTTGTCAAACTGCAGCACGGCGACTTGCGTCGGCATAAAGTCCACATCACTAGCGTAGACAAAAACGGAGTCATCGACGTTTACGTCATCACTAAGCCGCGCCGTCAATTGATGCTTCCCTGCACGCATAGTAAAGCGCTGGTAAATACTCGATACGCCATCATTGTGCAATCCGGAAGGCTGCACGGTATCCGCATATAGTAGTTCGCCATCGACCAGCAATTCCAAGCGCAATGGCGATCTTTCTCGCGGACATATTTCCACAACTTTCATATTGGCGGGCAGGTTTTCCATCTGTGCATTGCTCAGCGTTGCACACTCGCCTATCACCTTACCGGCGTGTCTAACGCTCAACTTGAGTGTCGCCTCGTCGGGCGCTGATGCCTGGTAGTACGGCATGCTGGAAAAATAGCCCACAGTGACCATAAACAAGGCATAAATTACTGCCTGTCCAACGTAGCGCCGCCAGTCAACCATTCACGACCTCCTCTCCCACCACCGGCTTTTGCGCGGAAGAGCGCAGTTGTTTACGGTAATCGGCGAGTTGGTCTTGCAGTCCGCGAAGCCGCATCGGACCGGTCCAGGAAACACGCACGCTATCCTTCGCTCCACGAGTACGCAAGTGCGGCATGCGCGTTGATGCAAAACGCTCATCCATCCAGGTATTGCCAAGGCGGTGGTAACAATCATCCTCGCAGCAACCGGTAACAAAAACGCCCTCTGCGAGATTGCGGCGAAAAATAAAGTCAACGAAGGAAGGTGGTAACAGCGCCGTGCAAGGCATACTGACACAGGCCGTCTGCGTATCTTCAATACCACTGAGATCAG
>JBPCXM010000328.1:0-43756 GCA_051008535.1 Pseudomonadales bacterium
CATGCGCTTAGGCCACTGCGACAACCAGTATACGGCCTGCTCGCCGGAGAAATGCGGTGCAAGATTAAATGCATCACCATGAACGCAAAACAATCCAGGCTTGCCTTTCGCGGCTTTGAGCGTCAGTAGTTCGTTGTCGTTCGACCAGGTTTTGCCCTCGCATACGGCAGCTGCGAAATCGGCCAGTAGCGGACTGTTCATCAATGTAGGTAAAGCTATTGACACGCCTAAGCGGCGCTCTATGCGGGCAATCATGCGCATTGCCATTAAAGACTGACCGCCCAATTGAAAAAAGTCATGCTGTGCCTGCACAGGTTCATCGGGCAGCAGCTCCTGCCAGATGTTTTGAATAATCGAAAAAATTGCCTGCTGTGGCAGTGACGTGGGCAGCAGATTCGATACGGATGGCGTTGTTTTTAGCGGCTGTTCTTTGCCGTCGCAAAGCGCTTGCAGCGCCGTGTAATCGACTTTTCCGCTGCTGTTAAGCGGTATTGCGCTTATCTCGATCAGATGCTGTGGGAGCAAAAAAGAAGGCAGCGCCTGTTCCAGTCTTTCCATAAGGGTCGACGTTGCCACTTGTGCATCGTTGCCCGTGGTGAAGGCTCCGATCAAGTGATCATCGGGCGATTGAAATACTACTGCGTTTGTCACATCGGAGTTTTCCCTAAGTATGCTCTCTACCTCAGCCGGTTCAACTCGTTGGCCACGGACTTTTAGTTGCCGATCGAGGCGGCCGCGGTAGTGAAAAATTCCCGCCGTGTCCATCAGGGCTAGATCGCCGCTGCAGTAATAGGTTTGCGCCCCTTCTGAATTCTGCAAGGTGATGAATTTTGCGGCCGCCTCTTCGCTACGATTGTGATATCCGTCCGCCACTGCTGTGCCGCCAATACACAACTCCCCTCGGACACCTGCGGGCAGCGGTTGCCCGCGCGCGTTGAGCACGCACGCGCGGGTAGCGGTGATTGGTTCACCGATTGGCACGATAGCATTCTTTGGCAGATTCGCCGTTGCTTCGAAAAACAACGCATCTGCAGCCACTTCGGTGCTGCCATACAGGTTTAGCAGGCGACCACCCGGCATCAGTCGCTGAAACCTCTCAGCCAACAGTCGCGGCAGAGGTTCGCCGCTACTACTCCAAAATTGTAGAGCGGGCAGCTGCGTGCGAGATTCCTCAAGTGCCTCTAGTATTGCGTCAAGCAGTGTTGGCACCACTGTGATGCGTGACACTTTTTTTTCGCCCAATAAGTTGATCAAGGCATTGAGATCGCGAACCAGATCGCTGTCAACGACTACGATTGGAATACCCTGACACAGCGGACTGAATATTTCGCAGACCGAATCGACAAAACCCAGCGGGGTTCGATGACAGCATACTTCGGTCTCTTTGAAAGGGAATTCGCGCCACATCCACTGGCAACGATTAAGCATGCTGTTATGGCGCAGCTTGACGCCTTTTGGCTGGCCAGTGGAGCCCGAGGTGTAGATTAAGCACATGTACGGCGATTTGAAAGTGGCACTGAGTGCTAGGTGAGCGAGTGCAGCGTCGTTGCGTTGTTCAGGCACTTGTACTGTCGTAACTGAAAAAATTTCGTTAGCAGTTTCCGCCGCGCACAGCACTAGTCTGCTATCGCTGTCGCGCAGCATAAAGTCTAGGCGTTGTGCAGGATATACAGGATCAAGCGGAAGATAACAGGCATCCAACGCAAGTATCGCGAGCATGGAGGCGATACACGCTGGCGAACGATCCATGTACACGGCAACAGTATCGCCGCCACAAATGCCGCTTTTCAAAAGTGTTCGACGAATCTCTTCTGCGTGGTCAGCAAGTTCTGCGTAACTGACGTTTACGTTGCGGTAGTGCAGGGCGGTATTATTTGGATGTTCCACCACTTGTTCATTAAATAATTCAACAAGATGTCGCTGGTTTAAGTCGCCAACACTTGCGTTTTTAACGATTAAATTATCGGGCGCCACCTCAAGCGAAGGCAGCAACTCGGCTAGTGGCATGGGGTTTGTGGTTTTCGCCATGCGCGACAACAAGCTAAAATAGAAATCCACGAGAGCGGCAATGTTGGCTCGTGTGAACTTGTCGCCATGAAAGCGGCTGATCGAGGTTATTTTGGCATCAGCCCCGATTGAAACAGCCAGCGGTGTGTCGGATTGCTCGTAACCGAGTACATTTTGCACACCCAGTGCTCGGCTTTCTGGAGACAGCTGTTCCGATCCCGGGTGATTCTCCACCACCAACATTGAATCAAACAGCGGTGTTCCCGGCTCGATGTTTAATATGTTCGCTGAATCGCCGGGCGCCAGATGTTCATGCTCATTGCGCAGCATGTGCTGGTGCTGAATTTCACTGAGATAATCATCGAGGCTGGTCTGCATATCCAGCGTGACGCGAATCGGCACTAAGGATATGAGCAGACCGACGGTATTGGTGCCGCGCTCGCCCAGCGACCCTCTGCCGCTACTGATGCTGCCGAAGAGCACGTCATCACGACCGCTATAGTAGGCCAGGAGCAATGACCACCCGGCCAAGGCCAGCGATGCAAAAGTGATGCGCTTGGCGCGACAAGCGGCATAAATTACCTCACTTGCTGTTGCGTCGAGTGCCGATTCGTGAGTGCAATGACTGTGTGCGTTACTGTGCGGTGCTGCAATGGCTGCAAGCGAATGATGTTGTTGAGTGTTTGCTAATTCGAGTTGCCAAAAAGCCTTTGCGCTTTCGCTACTACTGCGAATGTGGTCCACAAGCTTTTCTAAGGGTTCGACGGTTGCCGCGAAAGGAGCAGGCAAGTGGTTGGTTAGTGCAGCTAAAGTCGCGCAGAGTTCTTTAAACAGAATAGCGATAGACCAGCCATCGACCACACTATGGTGAAATGTCCAAACGTAATACTTTTTTTTGCCGCTCAGTTCCAACGCAGACAGTCGTGTCAATGGCGCCCGGTCAAGCGCAAAGCCGCGATTTTTATCGCGTGCGAGAAATTTCTTACATTCCTCGTTTTGTTGTGCCGCGGGAAATTTGGTGAGATTTACGATCTCAACGTCACTGGTCACGCTATTGCGCACGAGTTGGCGTAGTTTCTCCTGCCGCTTCCACACGAACTGCGTTCGTAATGCCGTATGCCGTTGCAGCAGTGTTTGCCAGGCATCCTGTAGAAGCGAGCATTGGTGCTCGCCATGCAACTCGAAAGTTAGTTGCAGTATGTAATGGCCCGCACCAGGATCGGTGAGGGTGCTGAACACCATACTCTCCTGCATCGGCGTTGCCAGGAGGAGTGTTTCAATTTCAGTTTTTTCCACAACGCGCAACTACCATGATGGGCGTAATGTTTGCGACTGAAGTCGCCCCCACAATCAGCGTGATCGATGCACGGGTGCGACTTTACTCGCGAATGAGTCGGCTCACTGGCCTTGGCTTCGTTGCACGGCCTGTCTGGCATTCTGCATTTGCGCAATGATTTTATCAATCGTGAAACTAGCCGTGGGTTGACGCGGTGGAAATTCCCTGAAGGTGGCAAGCCACTGGCCGACCACTTCTTGCATCGGCACGAACAACCAGAGCTGGTCGGCCATCCAACGGGTGTACATGCCCGAATCCATTGATGTTTCAAACGGATCGGTGCGCAGATTCATGACGGTGGGAAAGGTCAGTGCTTGCCGGCCCGAAGACCAGTCGGGCATAGTGGCAAAGTGGATTTTCCAGTCTTTCCAGCGCAAGGCATTGAGGTTGGCGTTGTCATCGAAGAAGAACACCGTCTCACGTTTTCCTGGTCCTTTACCGGAGAGTATGTCGGTTTGATCGAACCCATCGATATGCACTTTATAGGTGCGATCGCCGGCTATGTGCCCCGCTTTCAATTTGTTGTTAATGTCAGGTACACCTGCAGCCGTTAGTAAGGTGGGTAACCAGTCCTGATGCGAAAAAACGTCGTTGATCACCCGACCCGGCTCTACCGTGCCCGGCCAACGTATTAGCGCCGGTACTCTGAAACCGCCTTCCCAGGTGGTGCCCTTTTCGCCGCGGAAGGGCTCTGCGCCACCGTCGGGATAGGTATTGGTTTGCGAGCCGTTGTCGGAGGAATACACCACAATGGTATTGTCATCAATGCCTAGGTCATCCAGCTTTTTCAGCAGTTGGCCGACGTGGTGGTCGTGTTCCAGCATGCCGTCGGCGTATAGGCCGTAGCCACTCTTGTTGCGCCACTTTTCGGCCAGCCGGGTCCACACATGCATGCGGGTCGCATTAAACCAAACAAAAAATGGTTTTTCTTGCTGGTGCGATTTGTCGATAAACTTCAACGCCGCGTCGGTAAATTCCTGGTCGGCCATTTCCATACGTTTACGCGATAGTGGGCCTGTGTCTTCGACCTTGCCGTCGGCGTAGGAATGAATAACGCCACGCGGTGCATAACGTTTGCGAAACTGCGGGTCTTTAGGGTAGAAGGGGGTTTCCGGCTCTTCTTCGGCGTTCAAGTGATACAAGTTGCCGAAGAACTCATCGAAACCGTGATTGCTGGGCAGGAACTCATCTTTGTCGCCCAGATGGTTTTTGCCAAACTGACCGGTCGCATACCCCTGCGGCTTGAGGAGCTCGGCAATCGTGGGGTCTTCCTTGCTGAGACCAATCGCGGCACCCGGCATACCGACTTTCAATAAACCGGTGCGTAGTGGGTGTTGACCAGTGATAAAAGCCGAGCGCCCTGCCGTACAACTTTGCTCCGCATAATAATCGGTAAACAGCGCGCCTTCGTTGGCTATACGATCGATATTGGGAGTACGACTGCCTAGCATGCCGCGGTGATAGGCACTGATATTCCACATGCCGATATCATCACCCCAAATCACCAGAATATTGGGCCGCTCGGTTTTACCAGTTGCGGCGAGCGAAGTCAGTAATACAACCAGCATTAGCAGTGACTTTAGTGTTTTGGCAACGACTGGCGTGATGCCGCGAACGGGGTGCGTCATGTTGTTATCTCAACTTATTGTTTGGATTAGGAAACGAACAATCTACTGAAAGACTGGTTGAGACGCAAGTTAAGCACCGTTCATACAATTGGCTACAAATTTGCTTTCGTCTCCTCAATAAGGTAGTCGACGACAGCACGCAAGGCATTGTCGTGACTTGAGCCATCAGCCACAGCCGCATCGTACACTTTAACTTGTCGGTGCGCGCTGGTGCCGCGTTGGAGAATATTGCGCGCGTTGATCAACTCATCCATACAACCGAGACGCTCAGCATCTTCGCTAACCGCATCGATCAATTCTTCTATCAGGTCGGCCATGGGCACGACTTCGGCGCGACCGAAATCGACCAGACCCTCGTCAAAACTGTAACGCATAGCGCGCCATCGATTTTCATTGATCAACATGGGTGCATAGTTGCGCCAGCGCTGGTTTTTACGGCGCAGCCGGTAGAGCATGCTCAAGCTGCAAATGGTAAGCGCGGCAATAGTCGCGGAGTCGTCGATACTGGTACAAATATCCGTAATACGCGATTCCAGCGTGGGATAGCGCGCACTCGGTCTAATATCCCACCAGATTTTCGTGGCGTCTTCGATCAATCCGGCGTACACCAGCATGTCAACATGGCGTTGGTATTCGGCATAGCTGCGAAATTTTTCCGGCAAGCCGGTACGCGGCAGGTTTTCGATAACGGTCATGCGGTACGACATCAGCCCGGTGTTCTGCCCTTCCCAAAAAGGCGAGGAACAACTCAGCGCGAGAAAGTGCGGCAGAAAGTAACTCATCTGATTCATCAAATCGATGCGTAAATCATCGTCGTCGATGCCCACATGAATGTGCATGCCGCCGACAACCATACGTCGCACCGCACTTTGCAAATCATGCGCCAGCACGGTATAGCGCTCCGTGGGCGTATATTTCTGCTCAAGCCATACTGAAAACGGATGTGAAGAGGCGGCAATGATCGCCATCCCATGTTGCGCAACAACGTCGGTGACAGATTGTCGCAACTCGGCAAGGTGGCTGCGTGCCTCGCCCGCTGTTTGACACACTCGGGTGCCTACTTCGAGCTGTGAACGGTAGAATTCAGGACTGACCTGATCGCCACACACGGCGGAGCACTCTTGCAAAATAGATGGGGGAGGCTCACTTACAAGTTCACGGGTCTCACGATCGACTAGCAGGTATTCTTCTTCTATACCTACCGTAAATGACGGTTGTTGAGTCCTCATTGCCAGTCTCCTTTTTGTGGTTACACCTAATCCACCATGACGCTCTACTTACAAATCAGCGCCGTATACCCAGTTTTCTGCCGAAACCACCGGGCACACCATGCTGCGAATCTTGCTCCAACTCTTGCGCGAAGCGCACCAAATGTTCATCCGAAAATGTCGTGCTGCGCCGCGTTTGCATGTCAATATACATGGTAAGGCACTCGTTAACCGCCGCAAGATAGCCCTTGTCAAGGTTATACATGGAATGAAAATAATGCAGCCGCTTGTGGTCGCAGTCTAAAAGTTGAGTAGTAAAGCGAAGCCGGTCTCCTTCAAAAACCTCTTTGAGGTAGTCAATGTTCATGCCCAGCGTAAAAGTTGACTTCTGTTCCGTTCTGAAATGGTCTTCTGCTAACCCCAGATAAGTAAAGTAGTTGTCGGTTGCTAGGTAATCGAAGGCGACCGCGTAAAACCCCATATTCATATGGCCATTGAAGTCTATCCATTCCGGGCGAACAATCGCTTCAACTTCAAATAGAGGCTTTTTCGCCATAGGCTATCCTATCGCCAGTCACTGTTTCCTACCATATTAACGGATTGAGCGCAGCAAGGGGAACATCGCCTGCCTCAACAAGTTGGCGTACGCGGACCAATCAAATATGTTAACCGTTTAAAAATCAAATAGTTCGATCAAGAAGCCCCAAGATTATTTGCTCTAAAACACATAATTAAGCCAATATTTAGCTAGGGCCTGTTAACACTATTGTCCAACTCTGCTACAACCAACCGATCAATGCTGTCATAATTGACCCCGTGAGTCGCGAGGCGTACTTGCGGGTCATATCCCGGCATGGATGTTGGCTTGCCTGGGAACATTAAAATTCAACTGTGGTCACATGTATGAGTTGGTCGGAAAGTAATCATGCTGCCTGCGAGAAGTTTCACTAAGGAACAACTTAACCAATGGCCGGCACGGGCGGTGTTGGCACTGCTATATCTGTATTTCAGCGTCATCGCCAATGAAGTGATTGCGGCTGGAGTTGCACAACAAAACACGTTGCCCGCTCATGCCAAAACTAAGGTTGGCGGCGCGCAAGAACAGTCAGCTACGGTAGAAAAGTCGCTGGTCGAGGTCGAACGCCAGAACAAGTCTGAAGCGCGGCAGGCGGTAGGGCGTTACAGCAAACGTATTGATGAGCTCGAAAGCGAATTCGGAGCCTACGACAACCAGTTTTCGGAAGCTCTGCTAGACCTCGGTCTGGCGCAGCAAGAGATCGGCAATCATGATGATGCCGTAAAAACGCTCAAACAAGCCTTACACGTTAATCGCATCAACGAAGGTTTATACAACCCCAACGTCGCTCCGATTCTGGAACGCCTGATCTTCAGTCATGCTTCTGCCGGCGATTGGGAGGCTGTGGACGATCGCCATCATTTTCTGATGCAGCTGAGTTACAAAACGTTGCAACCGGACGATCCGGCTTTGCTCCCCGTATTAACCAAATTAAGTCGTTGGCATTTGTATGCGTTCATACAAAATATTGACGCCAATCCGTTGAAGCACCTGGTTGCTGCACGTGGTTTGTTTAATCGTGCTGCGAGTATTATTGAACTCAATTTTGGTAATTCAGATCTGCGTCTCGCGCACCAATATAATGGCCGAACTATTGCCGACTATTACCTCACTGTGTACCAGCAACAGAACCACAGCCAAGAATCATTCGACGGACCGAACGGTAAAGATGAGTCTGCCAAAAAAGTCGTTCACATTCAGAATGGCTTCGGCGAGGGCCTACGCGCGATCAAAAGCTCTATCGCCGTTTATGCCAACAATGAAAAGGCACCACCAGAGGCGCAGGCATTGGCATTAGCGCAGCTTGGAGATTGGTATTTAATGTTCCGTAAAAACCAGTCGGCCGATGAGGCATATAAGCAAGCTTATGCGATGTTGGCCGCCGATCCCGCGTTTGCCAAAGTCCTTGACAGCACATTCGGGCGACCCGTGCCATTGCCCGATTTTAACAATGCGTATTTTGATTACTTTGACGAAACAGACAAACAAGAGGAAATGGGTTACGTGCTGGTTAACGTTAACATCACCGCTAGCGGGGGGGTGCGTAGGCCGAAAGTTGTTGACGCGAGTCCAGCGAAGAAATCCATGCGTAGACGCGCGTTGACAACCCTAAAATCAACGGTATTCCGACCCAGGTTTGAAAACGGCGTGGCGGTAGCAACACAAGATTTACGTTATCGCTATCGCTACGAGTACAAGCCTGAAAAAACTGCTGAAAAGGACGATGACCATGAATAAATCACGAGGCTTTATTCGCTGCTGTTTGTTTATTGCAGCCGTTGCGCTTTTGGTAGGGTGTAAATCGCAATCGAGCTCCTCTTCCAGCTCATCGAGTTCGTCCAGCTCGTCCAGCTCATCGAGTTCGTCAAGCTCGTCCAGCTCGGGTTCAAGTGGTGCGCCGAGCGTGCCATCCGTACCCGGTGGTAGGCCAGGTTCTTCCCCGTCAACACCGTCGACGGCGGGACTGCCGGGTTCCAGCCCCTCTTTGCCGGGCACCAGTTCATCTATGCCCGGCTCTAGCCCATCGACGCCGGGCGCAGATTCCCGTCGTGGTTCGGATAGCGCGGGCAACAGCGACAACCGCTCGCGGCGGCAATCGGGCGAGGGTGATCAAACCGCTTCCAGCGATTCTGACGGTGTCGATGCGGATGGTAAGAATTCCGACGATATCAGCTTTGAGGAACCGCAGGAAACAGCCAGTGCTGAAGGTGGCGAACAACAGTCGGACGGCAGCAGCGGTGATTTTAGTGTTGAGGCAGCGGCTAATGATCAGGTGTTGCAAGAAGCGTTTGAAGTATTTGGTGCGCAAGGCAAATCGCAACCCGGTCAACAAGACGCGGGCGATGGGGAAGGTCCTGGTGGCCCGCAAGCCGGCGGTGGCAATTCCGGGACTGCTGGGGGTGGTGGTACCACGGCCGATCGCATTGGTGAGCTAAACGCCGAGCTCGACAGCGCGCTTGGAACCTTTGACGGAGTGATTCTCGCGGAACGCGACGCTGTTAAGACCGGCGACGATGCCCGCGCCGACGGCGGTGCTGGCACGGATGGTGACGAGCTGGAAGATGAAGGTGGTGACTTTGGTGGCGGCTTCGCCATACCGGCTGCACCGCCGAGCTCAGGCTCCGGTTCAGGTTCTGGTAGCGGGCAAGTCGCTACTGCAGGCAGTGAAAATAGCAGCGGTAGTGGCACGCAACCGGCTCGTGCCGGCGATAATCGCAAAGGCGATTATCAACATGCAAGCACTGACTCCGCTGTTCCTGCGGATATACCGGACGGCTCCGACGACGATGTCGTTGCCCGTCAAATTCGCGAAGCAGCGCAGCGCGAAACGGATCCTGAGCTGCGTGAGAAACTTTGGGATGAATACCGTAAATACAAAAAAGGAAAGTGAGCGCCAACACATAGGTGTATTGACCATGGTAGTTATGACACGTTTAAGTTTATTAGTGATGTTGATGGTTAGCCTTCTGCTGAGTGGCTGCTCCTCGACTAAGGTGAAGTCCACCAAGATCACGCCGCTGGAAGCGGCCCAACAAGAGGTATCCGAGGAACTACTACTCGACGTTGGCGTCAACTTGTTTGACCCTGGATTGGATGATGTTAAAGAAACTGATATCAGCGTATACCCGGAGGTGAGGCAGGCGGAGGCACGCTTTTTCCCGATTATATTGATGAACACGATGCAAGCCAGTGCTAATTGGGGCGCGGTGCGGGTGGTACCAGGGGATATGGCGGCGGTTGATGTGCTGGTCAATGGCAAGATACTCCACTCCGATGGCGAATCGCTGGCGTTGTTGGTCAATGTCAAGGATGTTACCGGTAAACAATGGTTCGAAAAAAAATACAAAAAAGATACCAGCAAATACAGCTATCAAAAGAGTCGTGGATTGGCGGGTGATCCCTTCCAGGATCTGTACAATCGCATCGCCAATGATATTGCCAGTTATCGCAACCGGCTCAAACCGAAGGAATTAAGTAATGTGCGTACCGTTGGCGAGTTGAAATTTGCGCAAGACTTTTCGCCTGAGGCGTTTGGTGGCCACTTGGAAAAAAACAAGAAAGGAATCTATGAGGTGCAACGCTTGCCGTCCAAACAGGATCCGATGTTGCAGCGGGTAAACAAAATCCGCGAGCGTGACTATTTGTTTGTTGATACCTTGCAAGATTATTATGGCTCCTTTTCACGGCAAATGGATTCTCCTTATTTTGATTGGCGAGCGCAGAGCTATGAAGAGGTTATCGCATTGCAAGAGCTGAAGCGCTCATCGCGGATGCGCACTGTCGGTGGTATAGCAGCCATTATTGCTGGCATTGTAGCCGCCGGAGGTGATGGCGGTTCCACGCGCCAGGCAGGCGTTGTTTCAGTGTTGGGCGGTGGCTATTTGATAAAGAGTGCGATCGACAAACACAAGGAGGCCGAAATACACGCAGAAGCGTTACAAGAGCTTGGCTCGTCCCTGGGTGCCGAAATCGAGCCACAAGTCATTGATCTTGACAATCGCACCGTCACTTTGTCGGGTACTGTCAGTGATCAATACGAACAATGGCGAAACATCCTCAGAGACATCTATGCTGAGGAAATTGGAGATATTAGTACCGGCGATGCCGGTTCCTGAGTTGGCCGCGTGAGTGTAGTGTCCTGTATAAAGCGTGCATTTAGAAACGCCCTATTGGTTCTCAGCGAGGCGTTGTTTGCAGGGAAGAGTGGGCCTCTTGGTAAGAACGACAACGAAGCTGAGAAGCAATGGGGTGATTCCCCCTCGGGCGAGTCGCTTAAGAGCCACCCGCTTCGTTGCATTTCCTCGACATACGGCCACTATGGCTTCAAAAATGCGTCTAGCGGCTAACTCTTAAGCGGCCCGCTAAATGCACGCTTTATACAGGACACTACACTAGGTGGCTGATAACAAACAACCGACGACGCATGGCGAGCAAAACACCGCCGGGTCCTTCGAACAAATTATTCCCGCCACGCTGGATTTAGGTTCAGCTTCTGACGCTGCCCAGCCGGTGCAGAAGAGAGCATCCCGCAATACGGCGTTTGTCTTAGGCAGTCTGTTTAGTTTGTTGCTGTGTGTCGTGTTGGCGGTAATTTTTTTGCTGCCACGCTTGATCAGCAAGCCCAGCGTGACGCCAGTCGAAACTGCGGCCTCTAACGCACGCACCTCGCTCGGTAAAGAGGTGCAACGCAGCCCCTGGCAGGAAGCGCAATTGGCCAGGGAGCGCAAAGCAGCGCAAGCGGTGCTTGAAAAGCTACTTGAGCAGCAATTTGAACTGGAAGAGCGTAGCGTGCAGGATTGGGGCGCCGAGGATTTCCAAAGTGCGATGCAGCAAGCTCAGAAGGGCGATGAACTGTACCGAGGGCAAGAATTTGAAGCAGCCACTGTAGCCTACCAGACAGGGCTTGAAGCGCTGGAAAAGCTGCGCGCCTCAACCGACGCCGCTATTGAACAAGCATTGCAGGATGGTTCCGCTGCGCTGGCCGCTGGTCAAGCCGAGCGTGCGACGGCCACGTTCGAGTTGGTTTTGCGCATCGACACTGACAATGAAAGTGCACTAGCCGGGCTGCAGCGCAGCGCGGTACTAAATGACGTATTGTCTTTGGTTGCGGCGGCCGAAGCATTGGAGAAAGACGAGCAATTCAAACCGGCGCGGCAACAATTCCAGCAAGCGCTCAAGCTTGACGCGCAATCGGTTGTAGCGCAGCAGGGTTTAAACCGCGTGCAAGCTAAAATACAAGGCAATGAGTTTGCGCAGTTGATGTCGGACGGTTATCAGGCATTGAGTGCCGGTCAGCATGGCAACGCTGTCGCGGCATTTCAACGCGCGTTAAAAGTAAAAGCCGGCGCACCAGAAGCCCGAGAAGCGCTAACACAAGCCCGATCGCAACTTAGCCTGCGGAAAATTAGTGGCTCCATACACAGCGCCGAGCAATTGGAACAACAAGAAAAATGGAGTGCGGCGGTCGAAGAGTACTCCGCGGCATTAAAGGTGGACAAAAACCTGATCGCCGTACAAGAGAAGTTGCGAATTGCCCAGACGCGTGCCAGGTTAGACAAAGCCTTGCAGCAGGCAATTGCACAACCAGAGCGGCTGGAGAGCGCTTCGATATTGCGGGCGGCTAAAACCCTTTACAGCAAGGCGCAAACTATCAAGCAACCGGGGCCGCTATTGACGCAACAGCTAGAAACGCTGGAGCGGCAAATACGAGAGTCGCAGATTCCCGTAGCCGTGAAATTGGAATCTGACAACGTGACCGACGTCACCCTTCTAAAGGTAAAACACTTGGGCGCCTTTTCCCAGCAACAGCTGAGTTTGAAACCCGGCAGTTATGTTGCCGTTGGCAGTCGCGAGCAATATCGCGACGTGCGTATGGAATTTCGCATTATACCAGGCGAGCAAGCGGAAAACGTCGTCATTAAGTGCGTTGAAAAAATTTGAAACTGGTAGGAACGCATGAACGAGCCGATTAACCTCCCGCAGAGGCTTGATCCCGCCCCAGATGTTATCGCGCCAGTCCATTTCGAACCTGCTGGAGCGAGTTCTGTTCAGCAGCGCGTACGGCTAAAGCCAACGTTTATCGTTCTCCTGGTTGCCGGTTTTGTCGCGGCGCTGGTATTGTTGTTCCTATTTACCGCGAAATCGATTCAAATAGAGACCGACCCTGGCGACGCAGACTACGCAATATCGGGTGGAATAGCGATCAAGCTGGGCCAACGCTATCTGCTGCGGCCTGGAGACTACCAGCTGCAGGCGAGCCATAAAGCTTACTATCCATTGCAACAAGACTTCTCGGTTTCCGCTGCTGAGCGTCAGCGGCTTGAGTTCAAGTTGCAGAGATTGCCCGATGTATTAGGCGTAAGCAGCACGCCGGCCGGTGCTACGCTGACTATCGATGGCGAGAGCAAAGGTGTTACACCGCTGGAGAATATTGAACTGCCCCCTGGTGAATATGAGTTGCAGTTGCACAGAGAGCGTTATCTACCCTACCTGGAAACGATAAAGGTGGAAGGGGGCAACAATGCGTTGCAAAAATCCTTAGCACTGGCGCCCGCGTGGGCAGAGATTTCTATTGGTAGCGTACCGAACGGTGCCACGCTGTTGGTAGATGGCGCGCCGCGTGGTAGTACACCGGTTACGGCCGAGGTTCTGCAAGGTAAGCACACGCTGGCAGTGAAGTTGTTGGGCTACAAGACCTGGAGTACCGAGTTGGAAGTTGAACCAAGTAAGGCGCAACAGCTCAAAGATGTGGTGCTTGAAAAGGCCGACGCCGTGCTTCAGGTGCAAACCACGCCGGCCAAGGCCGGTATTCTGGTTGACGGTGTTTTCCGCGGCCAATCGCCGTTGGAGCTTTATCTTAATCCTGGTAAGCAATATCAAATTGATTTGTTTAAAACCGGCTATCAAAAAACCAACCGAAAAATAAACTTGCAATCCGGCGAACAACAAAAACTGAACGTCGCGTTCAAACCATTAATCGGCGAAATTCTAGTTGTCACTAAACCGGCTGATGCGCAGCTGAGTGTTGATGGTGTGTCCCAGAAAACTGCTAACGCGCGTTTAAAACTCCCGGCCAGAGCGCACACAATACGCGTAACGAAAACCGGTTTTAAGCCCTTTGTCACCACGGTCACGCCTAAGCCCGGTTTTCCACAACGGGTGAATGTCACCCTTGTTACGCTACAGCAGGCCAAACTGCAAACGCTAAAAACAAGTATCAACGCGGCAGCCGGGCAAAAAATGATACTGCAACGCCCTGACAGTTTTACGATGGGAGCCTCCCGACGGGAACCAGGGCGCCGAGCTAATGAGGTGATACGCAATATTAAATTGACGCGACCCTTTTATTTGGCGGCCAACGAAGTGAGTAACGCCGAGTTTAGAAAATATGAGGAGCCGCATTCTTCGGGCCGCGCCGGCGACAAAAGCCTGAATGGCGACAAACAGCCGGTGGTGAGAGTCACCTGGATACAAGCGGCGCGCTACTGTAATTGGCTCAGTGAGCGCGACAAGCTCAAACCGGTTTATACATTTGAAGATGAAAAATTGGTCGGCGTTGACAATGACGCGCAAGGCTATCGCCTGCCTACAGAAGCTGAGTGGGCGTGGGCGGCGAGAAAAACCGCGACGGGAATGCTTAAGTATTCCTGGGGTAAAAATTTACCGCCACCAGAAAATGCTGGCAACTTCGCCGACCATTCGGCGTCTTATCTAGTAGGCCAGGTAATTGCGAAGTACAACGATAGCTTTCCAGTGACCGCTCCGGTTGGAAGTTTTCCAGCGAGCCATCGCCAGCTACATGATATGGGAGGCAATGTGGCTGAATGGATACATGATTATTACGGCCAGTTGCGCCCTGTAAGTGACAAGCCGGAGCTGGATCCGACCGGGCCGGAAAAAGGCAAGTTTCATGTGATTCGTGGTTCTAGTTGGCGCCATGGCTCGCCGGTTGAATTGCGCTTATCTTTTCGTGATTACGGTGAAAAGGCGCGTGACGATGTTGGCTTTAGAATAGCGCGGAATGCGGAGTAAGAGTGATTCTGGTGAAACGACTTGTAACAATACTCTGCCTGCCATTGGTATTGCTGCCCGCGGCGACTAGTATTTCACAGTCAGAACAAAAGACAGAGGCAGTGGAGACGGAAAAGAGTACTGCCGCAATAGGCGAGAGTGCGAAAAAAAAACCAAAATCTAAATCCGACGGTAAAAACAAAAAAGACGCGCCGGAAATATTCATACCCAGCGAGGAGATATCCGAAGATTTGTCGGTGTCCTTTCCGGTCGACATTTAACAAACTAAGAGTGCTCAGTGAAAAATATCCTGTCTAACGAATTTGTCTACCAAATCTTTGCTTTGCTGCTATCGGTAATCGTGGTGCATACTATTTATGTCGGCGCCATCCGACCTAATGCTGACGCTATTCTTGAACAACAGGCAGAGTTGGAAGCGCGCGGTGGTGCGTATGTACCGTCACGTTCGCTGTATGTGGTGTTAAAAGACTACGAACAGGAAACCTGTTTTATTCTTATGTTTTGGGCAATTGCCATCATGGCTTTTAAAGCAAAACGTATTTTGCACCAGCGCGCCTTGCTGCAAAAGCGCTTACTGACAATTTCGCCAGGCATGAGTATTCTGCCTGAGGATGCGCGTGAGCATTCGCGCGCGTTGCAGGCCTTGCCGGAAGAAGAACGTGATAGTCTGTTACCGCGTGCGTTGCTAACTGCCTTGCAAAGGTTTGGCTCAACCCGCAGCATTCAAGATGTGGCAACAACGATTAAGGAAGCATGCGAAAGCGAGGCGGAGCGGCTGGAGTCAGAATTAGCGATGGTGCGCTACATCGCTTGGGCGATTCCGTCGATTGGTTTTATTGGCACAGTGCGCGGCATTGGCGCAGCGTTAGGACAAGCACATCAGGCAGTCGAGGGTGATATAGCCGGGGTAACAGCGAGTCTAGGGGTGGCGTTTAACTCTACCTTTATAGCGTTGGTGATTAGCATTCTGGTGATGTTCCTGATGCAGCAAGTACAGCTATTACAAGATAGGCTCGTGCTCGACAGCCAGCAATATTGTGATACCAATCTTATGTACCATCTTCAGGTTCGGTAGGGGCACAGCAGATGAGCACATGCATTATCGAACTCAACGATATCGGCCTGTTCACCACAGTTGCCGCTGGTCTATACGCAGAGAGCCCAGGTTACGCGTTGCTCAACGGTGCGGAAGTCGTCGTTGGCAAATATGCGCAAGCGGCGGCGCGGCTGCATCCGCGGCAAATTAATAACCGCTTCTGGCAGCAGCTTGGCATGAACCCCCTGGCTGAGCAAAGCCATCTAGCGCGCCATCATGCTGACCTTGCCTATCTGCATCTGCAACATATTCATCAGTTGGCCAGCGAACCGGAGCAGGTTATCTTCGCGGTGCCGGCCAGTTTCGATCGTGAGCAGCTTGCAGTGCTGCTGGGTATTACCCAACAATGCCCATTTGATGCGGTAGGGCTGGTTGACCTTGCGGTAGCCGCTGCCGCCGGCGTTGATGTTGCTGGTTCGGGTGTGCATATTGATATGCAGTTGCACCAGGCCGTTGTCACTTCTTTCAGCGCCAGCGATGGTAGCGTCGCGCGTGAAGCCACGCGTATTGTTGAAGGCGGGGGGATGTTGGCATTGTTCAATCAGTTCTCTCACTTGATCGCCGACGCGTTTATTCAGCAATGTCGCTTCGATCCGCTGCACGACGCGCAGAGTGAGCAGCTTCTTTACGACGCCTTACCCGAGTGGTTGCAGCAAGCGCCGGAGGTGCAGGAATTTGTATTTGAAATACCGCAGGCCAATACGGTACACAAAGCCAAATTGCCGCGTGACAGCTTTCTCGAACCTGTGCGGCAGCTACAGCAACGCATTCAGACGCGCGCCGACGAACTAACGGACGCTATTCAGTGCACACTAGTAACGCAAAGACTGTTTAACTTGCCAGGTTTTTTCGAACTGGTAGCAAATGGCATTGCTGTCCCGCAAGGCGCCGTTGCCGATGCGTGTTGGAATCATGCTGATATTATCAGTTCCGACGATGCGAGCTTACCTTTCATTACTCGTTTGCCTGCTACGCTCGTTCGACAGACAAATGAGCCTGCTGATTTGCAAGCTAGTGCACAATCAATGTCAACCGCCACTCATATTGTCGTTGACAACACGGCCTATGCCTTAGGAGAAGAGGCGCTTTACTTGCATGCCAACGGTGACGGTTGCCTTGCTGTGGCAGCGAACAGAGATGCGCAAGTGCAAGCATGTTTGCTGAAAAAACCGAAGCAGGTATGGCTCGATGTAGAACCAGGCGCGACGGTAATAGTGAACGACATTGCGGTGCAGCAGAAGCAGTCGCTGGCGAAAGGTGATCGCCTAAGTCTCGCCCACGGCGGACCGCAAGCACTTTTGATTGAAGTACATGGTACGCAAACGTAGTTTTACCACCTTTAACCTGTCGTTCCTTGATGTCATGTCTTGTGGGTTTGGCGCCGTTATATTGATTTTTTTGATTATCGATCATGCCAGTGAAATCCATGCCCAGGAGTTAAACCAAGATATTTTGGCGGAAGTCAGCCTGCTCGAGGAGGAGATACTCGAAGGTGAGGAAAATCTGGCGCAAACCAAAAACACCATTGACATTGTCGACCAGCAGGTGGTTGACGCCGAGGGCGAAGCGCGGCGCATCATTGACGAGATCAAACAACTGGAAGAAGAGCTGGCCAATCTGGACCAATCTGCGCTGGCGCGGATAAAGCATGTCAATAAACTGAAAAGTGACTTGCGTAAGCTGGAAGAAGAAAAGAAGCGCGCGCAAGCGGAAGCAGAAAAAGAGGAGGGTAAAAGTGCGCGCGAGGTAGCGGGCGAGGGCGACCGACAATATTTAACTGGCTTGAAGCTGGGCGGCAAACGCATACTGATACTGTTGGATGTATCGAGCAGCATGTTGGATCGCAGCCTGGTGAACATTATTCGCAAACGCAATATGTCGGACGATACAAAGCTTAAATCGGTTAAATGGCAGCGGGTCGTGCGAACCATAGATTGGTTAACAGCACAACTGCCGCGCAACAGCGAATATCAGCTGTATACGTTCAACACGGATGTTGAACCGGCCCTCGCCGAAACCGATGGTTTGTGGCTAGCGGTGAGCGATCGTAAGCAGCTCGATGAGGTGGTAGAGCGCGTAAAAAGCATCGTTCCCAACGGTGGCACCAGTCTGGAAAACTTATTCAGTAGTATTAATGATTTTTCCCCGCAGCCTGACAATATCCTGCTCATTACCGATGGCTTGCCAACTCAGGGCGAGAAACTTGCCAGCAGGGGAACGGTAAGCGGCGAGCAGCGCCTTAAGTTATTTAATGTGGCATTGCGTCAGTTGCCGCGTGGTATACCCATCAACGTCATTCTAGCGCCAATGGAGGGTGACCCCTTGGCAGCGGGAGCTTTTTGGAAGTTGGCATTGGCAACCAACGGCTCGTTTCTTAGCCCATCACCGGACTGGCCATGAAGCTCAGAAGACGCCAAGGCGAAGATTTTAACATCTCCTTTTTGGATGTTATCTGTTGCGGCTTCGGTGCGATCATTTTATTGTTGATGATCACCAAGGTCGTGGAACCCATTGTGCTGGAAGACAGCACTCGCCAATTGGAGGGCAGCGTCAATGACCTGCAGGCGCAGTTGTTTAAGGTACGCGGCGATACAAAAGTATTGAACAGAGCGCTAATAGCAAAGCGCGAACAACTCTCTGAGGTGAAAGACTACGTTGCCCGCCTGCAAGGCGACAAAAGCGATATAGAAGGTGAATTTTCGGCTACTGCCGGCAAGTCTGATGCCGTCGCGATTCTCGAAGATAAGTTGGCCGCTGCCCGGCAACGTCTTAGCGCGGAAATGCAACGTTTGTTGGGTAGAAATTTTAAGCGCAGTAACGAGTTGATTGGTGGCATACCGGTTGACAGCGAGTACCTGGTATTCATTATCGACACCTCAGGTTCCATGTTCAACTACGCCTGGCCGCGGATGCAAAAAGAGCTGATTGCCACGCTGGATATTTACCCTAAGGTAAAGGGCATTCAGATCATGAACGACATGGGTAACTACATGTTTTCGAACTATAGAGGCAAATGGATACCCGACACGCCGGGACGTCGCCGTGCGATTATTAGTCGCCTGAGTAGCTGGAACCCGTTTAGCAATAGCAGTCCAGTCGAGGGCGTTACCAATGCCATTCGCACGTTTTATTCCAGTGACAAGAAAATCAGCTTATACGTGTTTGGCGACGATTTCACCGGCCGGTCGATTGAAGAAGTCATGACCACAATCGACCGATTTAATCGTGTGGATGAAGACGGAAATCGTTTGGTTAGAATTCATGCAGTTGGTTTCCCGGTATTGTTTGAGGTTCAACCGCGATCTCAGATCACGGTCATGCGCTTTGCCGCGCTGATGCGTGAAATGACATATCGCAATGGTGGTACTTTCGTGGGCCTAAACGGCTTGAACGAGTGACAAAAAGTCCGCGACATGAGCGGTATAGATAATTATGCTAAATTTGTTCCTGTACCGATCGATTTAGCGGAATTGTGGTCAAATAGTGTGAAAGGTAAGGTGACAGTGCGAAGCAATCGAACCTTCAATCAAAAAAATGCCTGTTTGGTTGGGTGCGTATGTATAGTGCTTACTGCTTGCGCTAGTAACGTAGTTGTTAGTCCGCCAGCGACGTTTCCAGAGCCGTTGGTAGAACCGCTGCCGCTACGGATCGGCGTGTATTATCCGGATGAATTCAAAAGTTACACTTACGAGCAACCTGCGAAGCGGACGAACAAGAAGAGGAAAAAGAAAAAGCGTTCAAGTTTCAGCGTAGCCATAGGCGAGGCGCAAATTCATATGATGCATACAGTTTTCGGGGCCTTCTTCACATCGGTGAAAACCGTCGATGCCGATACATTGGCAACCCCCTCCGACGAGTTCGATTTGTTGCTTGTGCCAGAGGTGTTGGAGTTTCAGTTTTCGACACCCCGAATAACCAAAGTAAACGTCTACGAAATTTGGATCAAATATCAGTTTTCGCTTCAGGCGGCCGACGGCGAAGAGATTGCCACGTGGATTGTGCCAGTTTATGGTAAGACGCCCACGAAATTTTTGAAGTCCAAAGATGCTGCGGTGAACCTCGCAACCTTGGTCGCGTTGCGCGACTGCGGCGCCGCTTTCATCACCGGTTTTCCGCGGGTACCTGAAGTTCGTAATTTGCTGGCAAAAAACCTCACGGTTAATAACGCGACGGAGGCCACCAAGTAACAGGGCGGATATTACTATGCATAACAAAATTCCAGCTTGCTCTGTGCCAACAGTATGCGTTGACGTACGTATTGTTCTATTGCTTGTGTCCTTGACCGCGTGCACCAACACCACCATTGATGAGTTTCGTAAACAGGAATTTGAGTTCTCAAACGAAAAATCAATCGTCATTATTGGGCGTCGGCATGCTAGCGATTACGAAACTGAGCCATGGATTATTTCATGTATCGGTAAACAGATTGCCGCCGGCAAAAGTGGTATCGATGTGATTACCGAACAAGATTTTATGAATGAACTCTATCCGTGGTTTGAGCCACGCACGGCACCCATGCAACCGCAACGTATGAAAAAATTGCTGGAAGATAAAGTCATTGCAGAGAAAGTTGCCGGGCTTGGTGTGCAATATATCGTGTGGGTAGATGGTTCGACCCAGCGCACCGATAGTGCAGGTTCAATTTCCTGCGCGATTGGCCCCGGAGGTGCGGGTTGCCTAGGCTTTGGCACCTGGGATGACGATTCTTCCTATACAGTTTCCATTTGGGATATAGAGGAAACGGCGTCGGTTGCCGAGATTAGCGCAAACGCTGAGGGGACATCGTTTATGCCGGCGATAATTGTGCCAGTACCATTGATAGCGCGGGTTAAAACATCGGTTTGTAACGGCGTCGCGGATCAGATAAAGGCGATGTTTCCCTCCCAGGCTGATAGTTGATCTGGAGGTTTGGCGAAAATGAACGTACACGATTGCACAACACACGTGCTAACACAGAGATCGCTTGGCGACGCAGTTATCGCGCGCCGGTTTCCTCTCGTTATGCCTAACCCCTTCGCATTGCTGTGTTTGTTGTTGGCCTTCTTGATGTTTCTTCCTCCACACGCGACCGCGATGTCGGAAAAAAAGGAAGTCAAAATCGGCAAGGAAACGCATGAAAAACTAATTGCACAAACGCCGCCCTATGCCGACGCCGAACTACAGGCATACGTGCAGAAGGTTGGGCAAAGGCTTGCTGACAAAAGTTCGCGGCCACACTTGGAATGGCATTTTACGGTGATGGATAGCCAAACCATCAATGCCTTCGCCTTACCGGGCGGCTATGTCTATATTAACCGCGGCTTGCTGGCGTATTTGCAAACCGAGGCGCAACTGGCCGCGGTGTTAGGGCATGAAATAGGTCATATCACCGCGAAACATGCGTCCAAGCAAAAGAATGCGGGAAACGTATCCAAATTTTTGTCGACAGTGGCAGCGGTCATTGTTGGCGTTCAAACCGGCAGCAGTACGGTGGCCGGCGTTACGCAAGATATAGGTTCAACGTTCGGCTCCGCCGTGGTCAGTGGTTATGGTCGCGATATGGAACTGGAATCCGATGAGCTAGGCGCAAAATACATAGGTGAGGCTGGATACGATACACAGGCGATGGTTGAAGTGATTGGTGTGCTCAAAGACCAGGAGAATTTCGAACGCCTGAAAGCAAAAGAAACCGGGAAAAAATATAAGGGCTATCATGGGTTGTTCTCGAGCCATCCGCGCAACGACCAGCGGTTATTAAACGTCATCAAGAAAGCAGGTGAGAAGACCGCGGACGTCGTGACACGCGATGATGACGGCGCGTTCCAGCGCCATATTGAAAACATGAAATTCTCCAATGAAAGCCTTGCCAGCGCAACGATAGGAAATCGTTACTACAATCGACGGCTGGACTTTACCTTGGCATTTAGCAGCGGCTGGCAGATTCAAAGTCGGGGCAGCGTCATCCAGGCACACAGCGCGAAGGATCGTGCGATCATTCAATTGCGGGTTCAGAAAGCCGACAAACAGCTGACACCCAAAGAATATATGCAGAACAACTTGAAGTTTTCGAAACTGAGCGCCACGGAAGAGCTAGACGACTACGGCCTGACTGGCTTCACCGGTGTGATGGCAGGCAAAGACGGCAAACCACCGCAGCGCGTAGCCGTGATTTACCATCGCAACCGGGCATTCATATTTACCGCTCAGGCGCAAAATACCGCGTTAAACAGTTTTTACGACACGCTGTTCTTGTCATCGATTAAAAGCTTTCGACCACTGAATAGCGAAGACAGAACACGAGCCTTGTCGCATAAAATCACCTATGTGCGCGCTGAACCCGGGCTGACGTATAAAGAACTGGCGAGCCAGAGCCCATTGAAAAAGTTCCCCGAAGAGGAATTGCGGTTATTAAACGCGGCTTATCCGAGAGGCGAGCCTGAGCCAGGGCAGTTGATAAAAATTGTGCAGTAAGTTGAATTGTGCGTTTTGGGCCATAACTGAATTCCTGCCGCTGATAAGTACGGCGAATTTTTGCAGGATAATTGCCGTCTAATATTGTGCATGCCTCGACGAAAGCCAGCCGTGCGATATAGTCTAGCGCATAGTCCCATAAGATCAGATCGAGTGTGCGATAGCATTCCGACAAGCTCCCGCGACTACCCACAGTTCAGACCACTCCGTTAAATCTGATCATATAATGCACAAATTTGCTACGTGCATCACACTTTAAACGGCGCTTTCCAGCGAAATACAACCGCTGCCCATACCGCCTTCGCAACGCTGTCTTATACTTTTCTGAGAGTTGTCCGATTTGGGTGTCAACGCAATCCTGCCTGCCGTGTTAAGCAGGATATGGCAACTTTAATATACGCAGAAAGCGAATCTTTTTCTTTGGGCTCAGTGATGACAGATCAGGCGACCGATGCCGTTTTATTTTTCGAAGACGATGCGATAGGCAAGGCAATGCTATTGGCCGAATTCGAAGCGGTGCTAGATCACGTGGTCGCCGTGCCCGAATACGCCGAGCAGGAAGCAAAAGCCGTGTTGGTGCGTGTTAATCCACATCTGGACGTGACAGCAGCGGTATTCTTCCGTCTGAAATTCAATAGCAAGGGCGTTGCCGATGCGAGCTGGAATTTGCCGCTTGACCATTTGGCGGCGCATTCCGCGCCTGGTCCGGATATGGGTTCCGGTAAAATCAGACTTGGCTGTATGAGCCAGTGCTGTGTGCCTTGGCATCAAAAACAGCTATGGGACCCCGTGATGAGGCCCAATAATAATAGCTTCGTGACTATTCGACGTGCAGTCAAGCAAAACAGCCTCGGTTTGCCATTCCGGGTCAAGCCCGTGGTGAAGGCGCAAGTCGCGGCGCCGTCCAGACCTGTTGTGCAGCAGCGAAATCCGGCGCCGGCTAAACTCGAACGGCGCCGTGCTGATCAAGCGCAACGCGACCGTGTCGCGTTGTTGATTAAGCAGCAACGGCTGCATATTGCAACGCTCAATAACCAACGCAAAGAGGAAGTTCAGCGTTTGCAGGTGGCCTTACACAAGAAGTCCACTGCGTACGAGAAACAACTTGCCGAACAGAAAGATGCTGTAGCGAAGCAAGCAGAGCGCGCCCGCCAATTTCAGCAAAGTCTAGACGAGCAAGCTAAGCAGGCTGCCAGCGACCGCAAGCAATTTGTTGCAGAACTGCAGCAGGTTCAGCAAGGCGATACTGATCAGCTCAGCGTAATGCGAGAAAATTTTGAGCGCGAGCACAAAGCCAAGCTTGACGCGCATACCGCCGAGTTAAAAGAAATGCTGGAAATGCGCGAGGTCGAATTGTATTACCGCGAGGAGCAATTAGGAAGCTTGCGCGACGAGATTGGTAATTTGCGCCAGGAGCGGCTGCGCTTGCTGAATCAAGGTTCTAGCAATCATCTGGAAAGGTTAAAAGACGCAGGCATTACGTTCGTTGCGCATCATCCGGGCGCCGGGCACATCACCGTTCCATTGGAAGATATGGGCCGCTATCTCGACGCGCCACTAGCCTACGCAGCTGAGAAGTGTTTTGTCGAACAGGAACACTATCTGCAATGGTTACAGCACTACAAAGAACCTACTTGTCAGGCGGACAGCGATGACGGCAATTGCTGCGCGGCGGCGCTTGAGAGGGTTGATATTCCTAACCAGTTTGTGGCAGCTTACTCAGACCGTTGTCTGAATCATCGTGAGTATGTCGAACTCCCCGCGCTTAGAAAGTCTCAATAACTTTCAGTTTCATCAATCGCCACAGATTCAGCGTGTCGAGCATAAACTACTAAAACAACGCTCGGTAGAGCTCTCCGTATTGCGCCTAGATGCGCTCGATCAATACCTCGGTGGCAACAAATGGTTTAAGTTGCAAGCTTATCTTCGTGACGCGAGGAGCCTTGGCTATACGCGTCTACTGAGTTTTGGTGGCGCTTGGTCTAATCACTTGTACGCGCTTGCTGCCGCAGGCAAGCGCTTTGGCTTTAGCACGCTTGGCATTGTGCGTGGCGAGCGACCGACAAATTTAAATCCTTTACTCACCGACTTACAGGGCATGGGTATGCAGCTGGTGTTCGTTAGTCGCAGCGAGTATCGGCGGCGCGGTGACGTGGCGTATGTCGATCAACTGCGGGCACAATTTAGCCCATGCTATGTTATCCCGGAAGGTGGTGCCAGTGCGTTGGGCGTGCAGGGTGCCGCTAACATGTTGCCTGTGTCGCTGCGGAATGCTTATGATGTATTCGCGTTAGCCTGCGGCAGTGGAACGAGCGCTGCGGGCTTGATTAGCGTCTTGCCTGGCAGTGCTCAAGTTTGCGGCTTTTCGGTAATGAAAGACCGTGGAACCCTGCAACAGGCTGTCACTACAATGGTGCCCAACGCGCAAGCCAGCTGGTGCATTGAAAGTCGCTTCGCGGGTGCCGGTTTTGCACGCGCGAGTAGCGAACTGGTGCAATTTATGGATGCCTTCAGCGCCAGCACTGGTATTCCGTTAGAACCTGTGTATACCGGTAAACTGTTTATGGGTTTGTTTACTATGATAGTACAGGGCGACTTTGCTACGGGTACGCGCCTACTCGCGTTGCATACCGGCGGCTTGCAAGGTTTACGTGGTATGCAGACGGTACTGATAAAGTTACGAGCGGGAATGTCGTAGTCCATACGACACCTTAATTTTCCAGCAGAATCTGCCGAACGGGCCTGCAAATAGACCGCTCATCAACTACGCTTAAATTTTAAGCAATATTTATTGAGGCGGGACGCGGTCTATGTCCGACAATATTTCGGCGGCAGACAAGAGTTTGCTGCAATCCTTTGTACCGATCAACACGCTCAGTCTTGATCACCTCGACAGCTTGCTGCGCGACCGCTCAATCGAAGTGTTATGTGCCGGGCAAAATATTTTTGAAGCCGGCGAGTGTGATAACCAGCACATTTATCTACTCCATGGTGACGTCGAATTGTTGCATGCTGATGGCAGTGCCGAGCGTCTGTCGGCAGAAAGCCATTTATGTACCTTTCCCATTGCTCATGTGCAACCGCGTCAGCATAGCGCGCGCACTGTTACCGACTGCAGCGTCATTCGCTTCGATTCGGCGAAAATTGACGGCATGATCGCCTGGGACCAAACCGCTAACTACATCATGCTGGCGATTGCCGCCCAGCGCGATCTTGATGAGGACGCGGAATGGATGGCTACCTTGCTGCGCTCCAACCTGTTTTATAAGGTACCCCCGATCAATATAGAGCAAATCCTGCATCGCTTTGAACCGTTGGCGGTAGCGGCCGGAGATTTTATTTTGCGTCAGGGTGAGCTTGGCGACTGTTGCTATGTAATAAAAGAAGGCGAAGCCGAAGTGTGGCAAGCGTTGCAACCCGGTGAGCCGCAGCAGTTGGTGGCTACCTTGAGTGCAGGGCGTTGCTTCGGCGAAGACGCGCTGGTGAATGATGCGCCGCGCAACGCGTCTGTGCGAATGAAATCCAATGGCGTGTTAATGCGACTGGATAAGCAAGATTTTTTCCTCCTGCTGAAAGATCCCGATGTCGCCACAATGAGCCTCTGCGACGCCGGGCAGCAAACCAGCCAGGGCGACGTCTGGATAGATGTGCGCACGCAGGAGGAGTATGACGCCGGGCATTGTGCTGAAGCCGTGCATATGCCGCTGGATATACTGCAACTTAAAGCCAGGTTACTGGACAAAACAGTTAACTATATTGCCTATTGTAACTGCGGACAGCGCAGCCAGGCGGCAGCGCATTTCCTGCAAGACCTAGGTTACCAAGTGCATGCACTAGCCGGTGGCTTTAAGCGCTATCCGCCGGATCAACGAAGTAATTACCTCGAGCTTTGTTTTTAAGCTAGCTGACTCGTTCTTTACCCCCGCGCGTTGCCTTCTGCGGCGCGCAAAGCGAGCACAATTCTTCCATATTCTTTGATACCGGCTTGCGTTTATAATAATCGCCTCGGCCGCTCTAAGTAGAATCAGTATGGAAACCTTCCGACACATTGGCCTGTTAGGCCGCATCACCGAGCGTAGGGTACTTGAGTCGTTGCAGCAGCTACTCGATTTTCTCAATCGCCGTGGCGTGCAGGTATTGCTACAAGAGGATGTTGCAAAGGCGCTGAAAACAATGGATGCCCAGGTCGCCTCTATTGAGGTAATTGGCAAGACCTGCGATCTGGCGATTGTCGTTGGCGGCGATGGTAGTTTGCTCGGCGCCGCGCGTGTGCTGGCACAATACGATGTGCCGTTGTTGGGGGTAAACCGTGGCCGCCTCGGTTTCCTCACCGACATCAAGCCACGCGAAATCGAACAAAAAGTTGGTGCCATTCTGGACGGTGAATATATATTGGAACAACGTTTCCTGCTAGATGCAGCACTAAGCCGCGACGGCGCGACCATAGGCAATTCTGAGGCGGTCAACGATGTGGTGCTGGGCTCAGGTACTTCGGCGCGTATGATAGAGTATGAGTTGTTTGTCGAAGGTCAGTTTGTTTACAGTCAAAGTTCTGATGGGGTGATCGTGTCGACACCTACTGGCTCGACTGCCTACGCGCTGTCAGGTGGTGGCCCCATCATGCATCCGAAAGTCGACGCGATTGTTCTGGTACCTATGTTTCCCCATACCCTCAGCAGTCGCCCGATCGTTGTCGATGCCAACAGTGAAATAAAAATCGTGATCGGTGCGAACAATCCAACCAACCCGCAGCTTAGTTGTGACGGCCAGGTCAATTTTAGTGCTGCGCCTGGCGACAGCGTGTTTATCCGTAAGCGCAGTCACGATCTCAAGCTCATTCATCCGGTGGAACACAATTACTATGCTGCGTGCCGCGACAAGCTAGGCTGGGGTAGCCGCTTGCGTAGTAACGATGATGACGCGACCGATGGCTGAAATTGAAGCCTTGGCGATTGATGCCGGCGAAGATCTAAGCAGCTTTTCGCGCTACCTGAACCAGCAGGGAATACCACATCGCATCACTGAAAGTGCTGGCCGCCAGCTTGTTTTGGTGGCTCTGGCAGCGCACAAGAAGAGGGTGTGCGAGCTCTATGAAGGATTGCGCGACGGCAGCGTTGTACCTCCCAAACAGGTGGTAAGCAACATTGGCTCCCGACAAAAAAAAGCGTGGGATTGGCAAGCGGTTACCGGTGCGCTGCGTCAATACAAGGTTGTCGCAATCGGTATGGCGCTAAGCTTGTTGGGCGCTCTGCTGGTGGAGTTCGATGATTATATCGGGCTGCTGCATTTTTTTACCTTCTACGATTTTCAACAGCAATTGGTTGGTTATGCGAATTTGCCACTCCAAGATAGCCTGGCGGCGGGGCAATTCTGGCGCATGCTGACACCGATTTTTTTGCATTTTGGCTTATTGCACATTGTATTTAATATGCTGTGGTTTTGGGAGTTTGGTCGGCGCATAGAAGGACGTTTAGGTAGTTTATTTTTCCTGATCCTGGTCTGCGTTCTTGGGATAGGTTCTAATACCATACAATCGTGGTTTAGCGAGGGTGCGATATTTGGCGGCATGTCGGGTGTTATATACGGGCTGCTGGGTTTTTGCTGGCTATGGGATAAGATTAACCCTAAAGCGCACTTTAATCTGCCGCCAGGTATTGTCGGTTTTATGCTGATATGGCTTGTGCTGTGTATGTCGGGCTTGGTAAGTGCTTTCGGCTTTGGCGACATTGCCAACGCAGCTCACGTCAGTGGCTTGATCAATGGCGCTTTAATGGGCGCGCTGTTGGGTTGGTTTTTTCGAGACCATTCCTTACCCAACGGCGAGTGAGTGTTACAGGGTTTTTAGATTTTCAATTGCGGAAAATGTTCGATGGTATGAACAAATTGCAAGATATCCTGCAAATGATAACGCCGGAGGTGTACGCTAACATCAAGCGTGCGGTTGAGATCGGTAAATGGCATGACGGCGCAAAGCTGGATTCTGGTCAGCGCGAACTATGCATCCAAGCGTTAATAGCATACGAGCAAGAGCATCTTCCCGCAGAGGAGCGCAGCGGCTATATAAACTCGACGAAATGCGCCAGCGATGTAGTTGAGCGAATTAGGCTATTGGAATAAAACATTTTGAGTAAAGATATTAGCGGTGGCCTACATAAACTACGTGCTGAGCTAGTTGACCCGGTTAACTACTTTCTACCGGTGGGTGAACAAGAAATTGCCCTGAACGCCTTGCTCGGCCAACCTCTGCAAATTGAATACAGTGGCAAAATATTCTGTGCTAACTGTGGCCGTAAAACAAACAATAGTTTTAATCAGGGTTTTTGCTATCCGTGCTTCAAAAAGCTGGCGCGCTGCGACTCCTGCATTGTCAGCCCAGAGAAGTGCCACTACCATTTGGACACCTGCCGGGAACCGCAGTGGGGTGAAGAGCACTGCATGATTCCGCATGTTGTCTATCTTGCGAATTCATCGGGTAGCAAGGTTGGCATTACCCGTGGAACGCAAATCCCTACCCGTTGGATTGACCAGGGGGCGGTGCAAGCGGTGCCGATCATTGGTGTGCAAACCCGCTATCAATCGGGCCTGGTAGAAGTTGCATTGAAACAACATATTGCGGATAAGACCAATTGGCGCGCCATGCTTAAAGGACCGCCAGAACCAATCGATTTAATCACAAAAAAACACGAGTTGTTGACGGCCAGCCAAGCCGAACTAGGGGCGTTGCAAGACCAATTTGGCCTGCAAGCGGTTCAATTATTGGAAGACCAAGACCCACAAGACATTGCTTACCCGGTTATCACCTATCCGGAAAAAATAACTGCGCTGAACCTCGATAAAACGCCGCTAGTGAGTGGCACGCTGCTGGGTATCAAAGGCCAATACCTGCTACTCGACAGTGGTGTATTGAATATCCGTAAATTTACCGCTTACGACGTTGTGGTTTCAACCTAACATTCAGATAATGCTGCAGACGCCATGAAAGATGCCCAGCCTAGAACGATTTATTTAGAAGACTATCGCCCCCCCGATTTTTTAATCGAAACCACCGAGCTACGTTTTGAGCTGGCGGAAGACCACGCGCTGGTGCATTCGAAGCTTAAGTTACGCCGCAATGCGACTGCCGATCCGCAGGCAGCGTTAAAACTGGATGGTCAGGAGTTAGAGTTGCGCGCCGTTGCAATAAACGACACGCCTTTGCTGCCAGAACAATACCTGCTAGCCGACGAACTGTTAACAATCAATAGCGTGCCCGACGAGTTCTACTTTAGTTGCATAACGCGTATCAAACCACAGGAAAATACATCTCTGGAAGGACTGTATAAATCGCAGGGCATGTTTTGCACGCAATGCGAGGCGCAGGGTTTTCGAAAAATCACATACTATCTCGATCGGCCGGATGTGATGTCGGTGTTTACCACCAGCATTATCGCTGACGGGGAAAAATACCCGGTGTTGTTGTCGAACGGTAATGAGATCAAGCGAGAACGGCTTGCCGATGGCCGCGAGTTGGCCACATGGCATGACCCGTTTAAAAAGCCCGCCTACTTGTTTGCGCTGGTCGCAGGTCGCTTGGAGTTTTTGCAGGATACGTTCACGACTCACTCGAACCGTGAAATTTCGTTGCGCATTTATGTAGAACCGAAAGATTTAGACAAGTGCGCGCACGCAATGTTGTCACTGAAAAATGCCATGCGTTGGGACGAAGAAGTCTACGGGCGTGAGTACGATCTGGACATTTTTATGATCGTTGCGGTAGACGATTTTAATATGGGCGCCATGGAGAACAAGGGGCTGAATATATTCAACACCTCCTGTGTGCTAGCGCATCCCGACACCACAACCGATCTCGGTTTCCAGCGCGTCGAAGCGGTTGTAGCACACGAATATTTTCACAATTGGTCTGGCAATCGTGTGACTTGCCGCGACTGGTTTCAACTCAGCTTGAAAGAGGGTTTTACTGTTTTCCGCGATGCTGAATTCTCCGCCGATATGGGTTCGCGCACGGTCAAACGGGTAGAAGACGTAGCGCTGCTGCGCACCGCGCAGTTTGCAGAAGACGCCGGGCCAATGGCGCACCCGATTCGGCCAGATAACTATATGGAAATTTCTAACTTTTACACCGTAACAATTTACGAAAAAGGTGCCGAAGTTATCCGCATGTTGCATACCTTGTTGGGGCCCGAACTTTTTCGCGTAGGCAGCGATCTCTATTTTGAGCGCCATGACGGAGAAGCAGTGACAACCGACGATTTCGTCCGTGCCCTGGAAGATGCTAGCGGCATTGACTTAAGCCAGTTCCGACGCTGGTATACACAGGCTGGCACGCCTGAATTGCGCGTTCGCGGCAACTACGACGAGGGGTCGCGACGCTACACGCTGGACGTGCAACAAAGTTGCCCGGGCACGCCGGGGCAGCCAAACAAAGAGCCATTCCATATCCCCTTAGCGATTAGTCTGCTTGGGGAGGCAGGCAGCATACGTCTTCAGCAGGAGAACATCACCGCCAACGCAGAAACCGCGGACAACACAGTTTGCGTGTTAGATGTTAAAGAAGCGCAGCAGCGCTTTGTATTTACCGATATTCCCGAGCCGCCAGTGCCATCTCTGTTGCGCGGTTTCTCCGCACCGGTGAAGTTACAGTGCGACTACACCGATGCCGAACTGTTGTTTCTATTGCGCAATGACAGCGATGGTTTTTCCCGCTGGGACGCAGGGCAATCCCTGGCGCAGCGCCACATTCGGACTTTGGTCAGTGACTTTCAGGCGCAACGCGATTTGCAGCTCGACAGCCAATTGGTTGAAGCCTACCGCGAACTGTTAAACGACAGCACGTTAGACAAGAGCATGATTGCATTAATGCTGGAGTTACCGAGTGAAGCCTACCTCGGCGAAACGATTCAACCGGTCGACGTTCTCGCTATTCATCATTGCCGCGAAGCCGTGCGCCGCCAGATAGCTTACGAACTGGAAGATGGGTTGTTGCGTGTTTATGAAAATAACGGCAGTACCGAGGCCTATGCTGCCAACGCCGCGCAAACTGCCCAGCGCAGTTTGCGCAATCGCTGTTTGAGTTACTTGATGCTGCTGGGGAGCGACGCACATATACAGCGCTGCGAGTCGCAGTTTAAGAACGCAAGCAATATGACCGATACTTACGCAGCGCTGCGAGCGCTAGTGCACAGCGACGCAGAAGCGACCGCAGAGGCAAGACAAAAAGCATTGGATGCGTTTTATCAACGTTGGCAGCATGAACCGCTGGTCGTTAACCAATGGTTGCAAGTACAAGCCAGTGCGCCTTTGCCGAATGTGTTAGCAGCGGTGCGAGAATTGCAGCACCATCCTGCCTACGATGCAAACAATCCCAATAAAATTCGCGCTGTCGTCGGTACATTTTGCGCGCAAAACCCCATTAACTTTCACAAGGAGAACGGTTCAGGCTACGAATTCCTGGCGGATCAAGTGATTGAGCTGAACACCAAGAACCCCCAGATTGCAGCCCGACTTTTGGGTCCACTTAGCAAATGGCGTAAGTATCTTCCCGCGGCACAGCAGCGTATGCGCTCCGCGTTGGAACGTATTCAAGCTGAGAAAAGCCTCTCTAAGGATGTTTATGAGGTGGTCAGCAAGTCGTTAAAATAGGGTGCATGTCAGGATTCTGTAATAGCGCTTTTGTATAAAGGAGGTAGTAACTCCGCGGGTTTCTTCTTACGCCGCTTGTGCTGTTCCTTGCGCCAAGCCACCAGTTCGTTTTCGAACTTTGTGAAGTCAAAGTCGGCAGCCGTCGTTAAGGTGCTATACATAGTTTGGTCGAGTTCAACAAATAAAGTTTGCAAGCGATCGGCGTTGCAGCGTCGACTAATATCTGACAATGCGCTGATCGATTCACTATTCCAAAATATCCGTCCCCAGTTGATTAAAGCCGTGCGCACATCCGCTGGCTTGCGCTGTTCACAAGCAGCATTAACTTTTGCAAATGCCTGTGCTTCGTTGAACTGGGTAGTTGGTTCCGCGGTTGTGGCAGCTCGCTGCACCCGCTGGCGCAGGTAAAACACATACCATAGTGTCAATGCCCAGGCCAACGCCATTAGTCCTGCACTGTAGACCCAGAACTTTGAGACAGCTGCTGCAGGTGGTGGTGCTGCATTGGTTGTCGGTTGAGTGGTAGGATCATCCGCCGCGGTATTGGTTGGTATTGGCGTGAGGCGTACGGCACTGCCGCCTAGCAAAGGCAAGTGCTTAGCCGGAATAATCGCAACCTCCTGCTTATTGGTCTTGGTGTTCCACCAAGGCAGACGTATCTCTGGAAGTTGCAGGGAATCGCCTGCGCTGGGAATAATCGCAACGCTTTCAATGCGGGTACCAGTGACGCCGTCGAGAGAAGGCTCATCATTGTTTTTCGCTTGATCAGGATACTGCTGTGCATTGGCCAAGTCCTGCATATCAAGCGGAGGAATCTGAGCCGCTTGTAGTCCTTGGGTAATGACCGTGATAGTGCGCGTAATAGGCTCACCAACGCGCAATTGCTCCGGATCTTTACTCCAGCTTTCCACCAGACTCAAGTTTTCGGCTGGCAACCAGTGTTTTGCAGTGTACTTAGCCGCCTTAGGTTTGACTCTAATGCTATGTTCCTGGCTGCGTGCGCGCACTGTTTTTCCTCTGGTGGCACCGAACATAGAGTAGCTGCGCTGGCCGCTAAGTCGGGCGCTAAAGGTTTGTGGTGGAATGCGTAGCTCGCCGCTGCGCTGTGGAAATATCGCGTACTTCACTTCGTGTACGTTGTAACGCATGGTTCTGATAGTGGTTTCGTAGGAAGCCTCATTGAGTTTAGTAACCAGCGCGTCAGCAATTTCCAATTCTTCCAGTTCGGCACCGCGCGCGATGGCGACTGCGTAGTATATCCTTACCGTGAGGATCAATTGCGCTTGCACATAGGCCTCGTTTTGCTCGATCTCTGATTCCAGAAACACAGGGTCATTGCCGGCGCGCTGAGAGGGAGGCGGCGCGTCGCTGACTTGTATCACCAGTGCTTCAGTTGACACACCATTGACTTCAATTGGCGGTATCACCAAATCGCCAGAGCGTTTCGGGGCTAGGTCGATATGCCATTCCATCGAAGATTCCGCCCGGCCATTGACGATACTGTGCTGACTGCTACGCCGCGTGCTCAACACGTCAAAGTCTTCCTCCAACGCTGTGAAGTCTGGGTTGTCGAATGCCGATCCCTCGCTACTGCGAATAGTAAGAGAAAAACTATCGACAATACTGATTTTGTCGCGGTCTACAAAGGCTTTAACACTGGCTGCAAAGACGGTTTGACTAGCCAGGGCGCAGGCCAGCAGTAATGCGCCGAGCAGGCATTTACCAGGGTTGACTGGACTCATCGTAGTATTCCTGTCGTTGTCGATTTTGTTCATATTGATAACGAAATTTGTTGCGCAGCAAGCCGCCGGGGTCATCTGGCACTTTTCGAAGCCATTGTTGCAAAGCTTGCTGTTGTTCGGATTCCGACTCTTGCTCTGTTGCAGCTTGTGCTTCGGCTTGCTGTGTTTCCTCAGGTTTTTGTTCACCTCCATTGTCACCGCCGGTCTGTTGTTGTTCTTGCTGCTGTTCATCGTTACCGCTTTGCGCCTGCTGCTCTTGTTGTTCCTGCTGCTCGCCATCGGATTGATCGCTGGACTGCTGCTCGTTATCGTCTTGCCGATTCTGTTGCTCTGAATTTGAGATTTGCTGATCTTGCTGTTGACCATTCTGGCCCTGTTGGTTTTGCTGCTGCTCCTCTTGTTGCCCACCGTCTTGTTGTTCGTTTTCCTCGCCGTCCTGATTCTGCTGCTGTTCCTGCTCCTGCTGTTGTTTTAACAGCTCTTCGACCAGTTTCTTATTGAAAGCCGCATCCTCGTTGTCGGGATGTTGTTCCAGCGCCTGCGAATACAAGTCAACGGCTTCTTGAAGTTTGCCGGTTTTAGCCAAAGCGTTAGCCTGATTATATTTATTTCTGTTGGCGAATAACTCCGCGGCTCCGGGAAAGTCTCCAGCCCTATATTTTGCGCTGGCTTTCCAATCCGGGTCATTAAATAGTTCGGCGGCCCGCTCGGCATTGCCGCTGGCTAGTGCTTCGCTCGCGCGCTGGTTCTTATTGGCCCAAAGGTCGGCCCACTCCAGCGCCGCGCTGGGCTGTGGTACCTGCACCAGCACCAGCAGCGTCAAACTTAGCAACCAGCCACGTCGAAACGCTAGCAGTGCAATGGGTAGCAGAAACAATACCAAGCTTGCGCCAGCATCGCGCCACACATCGAACTCACGGTCGATCTCTCGGGTCGCGCTGCGGCGCTCGAAATCGGTAGCTAATAATTGGTCGATGTCTTGCGGGCCGATTTGCAGCTCGCTATAACGCCCGTTATTGCGTTTGCTAAGCTGCTGAAAATTCTCCACCGTTAGTTGCGGCACAACAATTCCGTTAGATTCATCTTGCAGAAAACCGCCCTGCGGTAGCGGTATTGGACCACCTTCGCGTGTGCCTATTGCCAAAATTGACAACGCCAGTTTGTCACCCAGCGCGTCGCTGATGCGGCCTATATCTTTCTTGAATATACCATCGCTAACCAGCAATAGGCGGGCGTGCTGCAAACCGGCATCTTGCAGCAACTGTCGCGCCAGCTCGATCGCGAGATCGGGTCGGCTCCCTAGTTTGGGCATTATTTCCGGCGTTAGTGCAGGTACCATGGCGGCAATGGTAGCGGCGTCGTCGGTGAATGGCACCACGGTATGGGCGTCGCCGGCGTAGGCTATTAGGGCGGTCAAACCTTCGTTGCGGCGCTGCAAAATATCCTTAATTTTGTGCTGTGCGCGGGTAATGCGTGTGGGTTTGATATCGCCGGCCCGCATCGACAGGCTCAGGTCCAGCGCTATCAACAAAGCATCTTCAGATTGCTGCACCGGCTGCGGCAGCTTTTGCCATGCTGGGCCGGCCAGCGCGACGATGGCCAGCGCCAATGCTGCCGCCAAAACATACACTGGCCACTTTGCCGACGTGGTCGGGGCTTGATCGAGCAAATGAGAAATAAGTCGCGGGTCAATCACTTTCTGCCAGCCAGACTCGTGCGCCAGCCAATGCCAAGCAGACCAAAGCACCAACAGCGCGGGTAAAAAAAGCCAGAGAAATTCGGGTCGGAGAAAATGCAGTTGCTCGACCATGCTACTTGTTTTCCAATGGTTCTGGGGCTAAGCCAACGCGTATTGCTAACACGTGTGTCATTGCCCATAAGCCAACAAGGCAAAGTGCAAGCGTTAGGGGATAGTAGAACAATGCTTTTCTTGGTCGGTAATAGGCCTGGTCTTGATCAACTGGCTCCAAGCGGTCGAGTTCACGGTAAATGTTTGCCAGTTCTTTTGGGTCGCGCGCTCTGAAATACTGTCCACCGGTTTGTTCGGCGATTAAGTTCAGTGTTTTTTCATCCAGATCGGCCGAGGGGTTGGTGCGTCTGGAACCGAAGCTGGAACCGAAAATTCCGGGCACCACCATTTCATCCGCTCCCATGCCAATAGTGTAAATTTTAACTCTCGCTTGCGCGGCCAACTCCGCGGCTTTTTTTGGCGAAACTTCGCCGGCGGTATTGGCGCCATCGGTGAGTAGAATCAGTATCCGGCTTTGCTCGTTATTTCCCTGCAGGCGCTTTACCGACAGGCCAACCGCGTCGCCGATCGCGGTTTTTTCGCCGGCAAAACCAATTTGCGCCTCGCTTAGCTGGGTTTGCACGCTGTTGCGATCAAACGTCAACGGTGTTTGCAAGTACGCCTGTGTGCCAAACAATATCAGTCCCAGCCGATCACCGCCGCGTTGCTGCACAAAATCACCGACCACCTTTTTCACCACGTCTAGTCTGTTCACGGGCCCATTGTTTAGCTGCATATCCTCGACTTGCATGCTGCCGGATATGTCCACAGCTAACATCAGATTGCGGCCGCTGCTGGGGAGTTGAACCTGCTCACCGATCCAGGTTGGTCGCGCGGAAGCTAATACCAATAGTAACCAGATGCCAATCAATACCAGCAGATGCCAGCTTACCGCCTGTCTGACCGTCTGCGACTCGGCCAGCGGCAAGCTGGCGTAGAACGGCACGCGCAGCGCCGGGCTGATGCGACGTGCTGGCGGCATGAATTTATGCACTAGCCAAGGTAGCGGCAGCAGCAGGAAAATGAGTGGCCATTCGAAGATTAACATGCGCTTATTTATGTTGTCGCAGCCAGTACAGCGTCGAACGGTGCAACTCGTTCGGCTCGATCACTGGGCTGCGTTGGTAATTTGCTTCGTTTAACGCCTCGCCAAATTTAGCGGAGAACAGTTCCTTGTCAATACAGCTATCTAGGAAACTTATCCATGCGCTACCAGAGAGCGGGGCGATGGCAGCGCGACGGTCAGCGTAACGATGTAGGGCCACACGGCGCAGGATTTCCTGGCTGGCGCTAATGTAGTCCGCTAGTTCTTCGCTGTGTTGAAAATTTTGGTAGTGCACTTCGAGTTCCGCCACCGCCAGCTTGCGGTAGCGCGTGTCGCGCTGGCGAGTATAAATTTGCCAGACCAACAGCACTAGAGCTAGTAAGCAAAGAGCCAGCAGCAGCCACCAACCCGGTGCGAGCGGCCACATACCTACCGCTTCTGGCAGGTGAATATCGCGTAACTGGTCGAGGGGGTTTTGTTCCATACAGTGTGACTAGCTACCGCGCTGATACGCGTAGTACTTTAGCAACTCGGTTAAGGGCTCACAGCCGGTTTGCAGTTCGATCAGCGGTACACCATAGCTTGCTAGGCTGGTATGCAGGTTTTCACGCCGACGCCGGAACTGCTGCGCGTAGCTATCGCGGAGCTTCGCGCCTTGCGTATTCAAGACGCCACGTCTGAGTCCATCGGTTACCGTATATTGACCGGCCGGAGGCAGGTTTTGTTCCAGTTGATCATACACTAGTACAGCGGTCACTTCGTTGTGACGGGCTAAACTGAAGAGGTGCTTGCTAGCATCGGTATCGAAATCGTGGAAATCGCTGACAATAAAAACAGCGCTTCCGGGCCGGGTGATGCGACGTAGATCGGTAAGTGTCGTGTTAATCGAAAGCGGCGCGCTGGCGTCAAGATTGTCAATGCCTAATCGATTGTTAAATTCGTGCACCGTGTGTAGTAGCTTGAGCACACTGGCTTTGCTACGCTTGGGCCGCACCTCAACGTGTTGCTCTTGGCCCCATATGAAACCGCCCACGCGATCGTTGTTACGCAGTGCCGACCAGGCCAGCAGCCCGCTGACTTGCGCCGCCAGCACCGATTTAAAACATTGCTGGCTGCCGAAAAACATTGGCGGGCGTTGATCGGTGACAATCAATACTGGCCGCTCGCGTTCTTCACGATACAGTTTTGTGTGCGCGTTGCCGGTGCGCGCGGTCACGCGCCAGTCGATAGCGCGCACTTCATCGCCGGGTTGGTAGGCGCGTACCTCGTCAAAATCCAGTCCGCGGCCGCGCATGCTGGAGCGGTTTGGACCGGCCAATGCGCTTAAGCTGCGGCGATGAACGCTGAGTTTTAGCCGCGCGCGAAAACGTAGCGCAAACAAATCTGCCTGCTGCGTAAAGGCGCCACTGAATTCGGTGTCGTCCATCGTTGTTCTCTAGCTGTCCTTTTAGGCTACCGGTACTTGTGCTAGTAGCTCGTTGATAACCTGATCGGCATTGATACCATTCGCCTCGGCTTCATAGCTGAGAATCAGACGATGGCGTAACACATCGTGCGCGACGGCTTGTACGTCGTCAGGACTGACGTAGTCTTTGCCATTAAGCCATGCTAAGGCGCGCGCGCAGCGGTCCAACGCAATTGTTCCGCGCGGGCTTGCACCCCAATCGATCCAACTTTTCAATTCCTGGCTGTAGCCTTCAAGGCGCCGGCTCGCCATCACCAGTTCGACAATGTATTGCTCCACTGGCTCAGCCATATGCAGGTTGATCAGCTCCTGGCGCGCCGCAAAAAGTGATTGCTGGAGTAGGGGGGGTGGTGGTTTGACGGCGGTGTCGCTTTGTTCAGCGCGCACGAGGCGTAAAATATCTAGCTCTGCCGCGGAGTCTGGATAATCGACTTTCACGTGCAGCAGAAAACGATCGAGCTGCGCTTCGGGCAAGGGATAAGTGCCCTCTTGCTCGATGGGGTTTTGGGTGGCCATCACCAGAAACAATGGCGGCAATGAGTAGCTAGTGCCGCCGACACTGATTTGCCGTTCGGCCATCGCTTCCAGCAGGGCCGACTGCACCTTGGCCGGCGCGCGGTTAATTTCGTCGGCCAATATCAAGTTGTGAAACAGCGGTCCTTTTTGAAACTGAAAGCTGCCATCCTGTGGGCGAAAAATGTCGGTGCCTGTAATATCGCCGGGTAAAAGGTCAGGAGTGAATTGTACCCGTTGAAAGTCGGCTTCCAGACCCTCTGCCAAGGTTCTAATCGCCTTGGTCTTGGCCAGGCCGGGTGCACCCTCTACCAGTAAATGGCCGTCGGCCAGCAAGGCGACAAGTAAACGGTCGACCAAATGTTGTTGGCCAATAATCTGCTGGCTCAGCCAATTGCGTAAAGTTTGCACTGCGGTCACGGGGCTCGTCATCTATTTTGTCTCTCTCCCAAAATTCAGGGGGCGATTGTATACGTCATAGTGCTAGGCTGCATGTGCTTTTGCCTGCCATGAGTATCGTTGAGAAATATATGTTCTGGGCGTGGATTTTCAAGCCAAACTATTGAATAGTGTTAGACTATTGTAGTCGACTGAAGATGTCATCCGGGACGGACCGCAGCTGAGCATACAGCTTATAAGGAAAATAACAGCCATGGTAAACACCGAAAGTACCGACAAACTGATTGCGCAAATCTACGAGCAGGTTGCGCAGCGGGTCGAAGCGCCGGAGCGCGAGCGATTAACACCATTTATTCAAGCATATTTTGCTACCTATCCGCTGGATGAACTGGAGGGTCGCAATCCGCAGGATGTGTATGGTGCAACACTTAACTGTTGGCGATTTATTCAACAGCTAGAGTCGGATCAACCCAAAATTGGCATTATCAATCCAGATTACGACACCTACGGTTGGCAATCTCCGCATTCAGTCATTGCGATTTTGGTGCAGGATTCACCTTTCGTAGTCGATTCGATACGCATCGAATTAAATCGACATCGTATCGCCATCCACACCATCCACAGCACGACGTTGAAAATAGCCAGGAATGACTCTGGCGATTTCCAGGCCCTGTTTGGTAACGATGAAGAAGCAGATTTGGCGCCGGGGCAGCATTTGTCGCGCGAGGCAATGGTATTCATGGAGGTCACCCGGCAAAGCGATGCCAGCTTCCTGCTGGAGCTGGAAGATACTTTCAACGACATTTTGGTTGAAGTGCGATCCACAGTGGGTGACTACCATCCGATGCGTGAAAAAGCCTTGCAGCTTGCCGAACAGATCGAAGATAGCGTCGAGGCCGCCGCATTTTTGCGCTGGCTGGCCGATGATCATTTCACCTTTCAAGGTTATACCGAATACCAGGTTGACAGCGCAATGCCATCGCTAGATTCGGCGGCAATAGCACTAAATGCAATGGGTTTGTGTTGCCGTGATAGCGCTGCTTTGTGCGACGATATCAATTACGAGTTGCAGGTGAAAGATGGCGTAGACAATGCCTTGGCGCCATTGTATTTTTCCAAATCGCGGCTTCGCTCGCGCGTGCATCGCCATGCCTATCCTGATTACGTCACAGTGCGCATTGACGGCGATAATGGCCAATATACCGAGTATCGCTTTCTTGGTTTGTACACCTCTTCGGTTTACCAGATGAGCCCACGGCGCATCCCGGTATTGCGCGACAAAATCTCATACGTGCTAGAGCATTCTGGTTTGCAGATGCAAAGTCACGATGGCAAAGAGCTGACGCAAATACTGGAGTCGTTTCCGCGCGACGAATTGCTGCAAAGCACTAGCGAACAATTGCTGAATACCACCACTGGAATTTTTAAAATTCAGGAACGCCGCCAGGTGCGGTTGTTCGTGCGCTGCGATCACTTCGGGAAATTCGTTAACTGCGTTGTGTACACGCCGCGCGATGTGTATAGCACTGCGGTTAGAAAGAAAATTCAGAGCATTTTGGCTGCGGCGTTTGGCGCCGACGATGTTGAGTTTACTACTTATTTTTCTGAGTCGGTGCTCACACGAACCTATTTCGTATTCCGGGTAGATCCTGATCAGCCGCACGATTTTGGCGCGCTCGGTTTGGAAAAACAGGTTGGCCACGTGGCGCAGCAGTGGTCGGATTTACTCAGCAACGCCCTGCAAAAAGAGTTTGGCGAGGAGCAGGCAGTTGCCGCGGCAGCATTGTATGAGAATGCTTTTCCAGCTGGCTATCGCGACGACTTCGAACCACGCGCCGCTGTTCATGATATTAAGAAAATTGCTGAGCTGAAACAGCCCTATGATATTTCGATGAACCTCTATCGGCTGCCGGAGGAAACCGCCGAACAGTTGCGTTTTCGCTTGTTTCATCTGGCCGCGCCGCTGGCCTTATCTGATTTACTGCCGGTGCTGGAAAACCTGGGGCTGCGAGTGATCGGTGAGCGTCCTTACGAAATTTGGCGCGCCGACGGCGCGGCTATTTGGATGCATGATTTCAGCGTCATTTATGGTTTGTCGCAAAGTATTGATTTACGCGCAGTGCGAAAAAAGTTTCAGGAAGCTTTTTCTCGCGTATGGCGTGGTGAAGCCGAGAGCGACCCCTTTAACAAACTGTTGCTGGGTTCCAAACTCGGCTGGCGTGAGATCGCTCTATTGCGTGCCTATGCACACTATATGAAGCAGATTGCGGTTAATCTTAGTGAAACCTATATCGCCGAGACCCTGGGTCGATATTTGCAAGTCAGCGATGCTATTGTCGATTACTTTCACTGTCGCTTCGACCCGGACCTGGCAGCCACAGAAGAAGCCGAACAAAAAGCCGAACAGAACATACTGGATTTGTTAGATGGTGTTGAACAACTGAACGAAGACCGAATCGTGCGTTACTACCTCGCGCTGATCAAGGCCACGGTGCGAACCAACTTTTTTCAAAACGATGATGACGGCAATCCAAAATCGTATTTTTCTTTTAAACTACAGCCGCGGCTAATTCCCGATGTATCCTTGCCGGTGCCAATGTTCGAAGTGTTCGTCTACTCGCCCCGGGTAGAAGGGGTACATTTGCGCGGCGGCAAAGTGGCACGCGGCGGCTTACGTTGGTCTGATCGACGCGAGGACTTTCGTACTGAAGTGCTGGGTCTGGTTAAGGCCCAGCAAGTAAAAAACTCGGTGATTGTTCCAGTCGGCGCCAAAGGCGGTTTCGTACCAAAACGCCTGCCAAAGGGCGGGTCGCGCGAGGCAATGCTGGAGGAAGGCATCGCCTGTTACAAGATCTTTATTTCCGGCCTGCTGGATATTACTGACAATATCGCGAGTGGTGAAATTGCAGCGCCGGCTCGCGTGTTACGCAAAGACAATGACGACCCGTACCTGGTAGTTGCCGCCGATAAGGGCACCGCCAGTTTCTCCGACATTGCCAACGAGCTGGCGGTGCAATACGGATTTTGGCTGGGCGACGCCTTTGCCTCTGGCGGCAGCATTGGCTATGACCATAAGGGCATGGGCATCACGGCGCGCGGTGCTTGGGTTTCAGTGCAGCGGCATTTTCGCGAGCGCGACATAGACATCCAAAAAACCGATTTCACCGTGGTCGGCGTTGGTGATATGGCCGGTGATGTGTTTGGTAACGGCATGTTGCTCTCCGAACACATATGCCTGGTGGCGGCGTTCAACCACATGCACATTTTTATCGACCCGAACCCAGATTCAGCCAAAACCTTTGTCGAGCGCAAACGCTTATTTGAACTCGGCCGTTCTAGCTGGGACGACTACAACAAAGAACTTATCTCTGCCGGCGGCGGGATCTTCGTTCGTTCGGCCAAGGCCATTCCCATCAACGCCGAGATGCGCGAGCGCTTCGCCATAGACGCCAGTAGCTTAACGCCAAACGAACTGATTTCCGCGTTGCTGCGGGCGCCGGTTGATTTGCTCTGGAACGGTGGTATTGGCACGTACGTTAAGGCCAGTACTGAAGCACACAATGACGTAGGTGACAAAGCCAACGATGCAGTGCGTGTTGATGCCAATGCGCTGCGTTGTCAGGTTATTGGGGAGGGTGGAAACCTGGGGATCACCCAATTAGCGCGCACCGAGTTTTCGCTGCACGGCGGCGCCTGCAACACCGACTTTATTGACAATGCTGCAGGGGTGGATTGTTCCGACCACGAGGTCAATATCAAGATCTTGCTCAATGAGGTTGTTGCCAATGGCGATATGACCGAGAAGCAGCGGCGCAAATTGCTGGAGTCTATGACCGATGATGTCGCCGATCTGGTGTTGAGCAACAATTACCGGCAAGTGCAAACCATTAGCCTGGCTGAATCAGACGCGCATGCGCGGCATCGTGAATACCGGCGCCTGATCAGTAGCCTCGAACACAGCGGCTACCTTAATCGCGCGCTTGAATTTTTACCCGGCGACGAGGATCTGAACGAGCGTGAGGCGCAAGAGCAATTATTGACGCGACCCGAGCTTTCGGTGTTGGTTTCCTACATTAAGGGCACGCTTAAAGAGCAACTGATTGATTCCGATATTGCCGAAAATAGTTACATGGCGCAGGCCGTCGAGTCTGCTTTTCCCAAGGTGTTACTGAAAAAATATAAGAAGCAGATTGGTCAGCACCGATTGCATAAGGAAATTGTCGCTACCCAAATTGCAAACCATATGGTCAACCGTATGGGTATTACTTATCTGGAGCGGATGTTGCTCTCCACCGGCTCCAATGTCAGCTGTATCGCTCGCGCTTACGTTACTGCGCGTGATATTTTCTCGCTTGACCACCATTGGATTGCTATAGAACAGTTGGACCACCAGATGCCAGCCGCGATGCAGTTGCGTCTTATGCGCGAGTTAAAGCGCCTGATCCGTCGCGCCAGTCGCTGGTTTCTACGCAACCGACGTAGTGAGTTGGACCCGCAAGTCGAAATTGAGCGCTTCGTGCCCGGGGTGACTGCCATTAATGAGTCGCTGGAGCAGCTGCTAAATGGCCACTTGCTTGAATCATTCCATCAGCGTAAAGCAAAAATACTCGAGCACCCCGTGCCAGCCGAGCTTGCGCACTACGTTGCTGGCGCGCCTATTCTTTATGCCGGCGTTGGTATTGTTGAGGCGGCATACGCGACCGAAACCGATGTAGTCGATGTGGCGAATATGTATTTTAATCTTGGTGAGGCCTTACACCTGCATTGGTTTGCGCAACAAATATCAGAATTGAAAGTTGAATCACACTGGCAGGCGTTGGCACGCGAAGCC
>JBPCXM010000329.1:0-7251 GCA_051008535.1 Pseudomonadales bacterium
TGGTGTGCGATCATTACTGCGGCTCTTTCAAAATCAGCTTCAACCGCGCCATGGCCAAACGCACGCGCGATTTCACTGTTCCCAGGGGTATGTCGCATTCGGCAGCAATCTCGCTTTGCGACTTACCTTCAATGTACATTTTTTGCAGCATTAGCGATTGCTCACTGGAAACGTTGCTCAAGCAACCGCGTATGGTCTCTTCTATGCGTTTTTGTTGCAGCGCGGCAAATGGTTCGGTCTCTTCGGCCGTGAGCCACAAATCATCGGTGCTGATACTTGACTGATGTTTGCCGTGGCGACGCAGTATGTCTATTCGAGTGTTCCTGGCGATAGAAAATACCCAGGCCGACAAATTGGCTTTGCTGGCATTATATAGACTGGCGCGACGCCACACCTTGATCATCGTCTCTTGCACCACTTCATCGGCAATTTCTCCGGAGCCGGCAACTCCGCTTTTCGACAGAGCATAGGCTTTTAGTTGCGGTGCAAAATGCTGAAACAACTCGGCAAACGCTTTTTTGTCGCCGCGATCAGCGACGGCGGCAATCAGGTCGTTCCAACGGGTTTCTGCTGCGCTATCAGACATGGGGTATCGCTTTTTACCAGGGTTTGGAAAAGCGCTTAGCTTAGACTGTTTTTGTGTGCTGTTGCCAGAAATCATGCAATTAAATAATCACGCGTCGCTTCATATTCGGGTTTAAATCTATTACGCAATGTGCACTCCACTGGATCATTATTTATTTGTGCTGCAGCCGTGGTGATCCGGGTGGTTAATGTGGGCGTACACAGCGGTGCATAAGTGGAGATAACGCCCAATGCAACTAGTCTGGTTTCGAAATGATCTACGCACGCTCGACCATAGTGGATTGACCGCGGCTGTGGCGAGTGGCGATCCGGTGATCGGATTGTTTGTGATGACTGAAGGCCAGTGGTCGCAGCAGTATATGGCGGACTGCAAGCGTCATCTGATCTATGCACAGGTTGCCGATTTATCGGTGCAACTCGCCGAGCTAAACATTCCCTTGTTGATAGACTTCGCAGACAACTATGCAGATTCGCTAGTCTGTGTGGTCAAGCGTTGCAAACAGTATTCGACCCGGCAGATTCATTTCTGTTACGAATACGAGTTGAATGAAGCGCGCCGCGACCAACAATTGATTGCAGCTCTGCAAGAAGCTGAAATACAGGCGCGTGGTTATCACGATTCGGTGATTTTCCCGCCGGGTCAAATCGTCAAACCGGATGGAACGCCGTATAGCATGTTCACGCCGTTCAAGAAAAAGTGGTTGGCAAAACTGATGCAGCAATTACCTGCTTGCTTAGCCAGGGTAAAGCCGCTGCCGGCGCAACCGCTAACCGCATCGCCACCGCCCGAATATGAACACAACGCGTTGTGGCCCGCGGGCGAGCAGACCGTACTGCATCGATTGCGACAATTTTGCCGCACGCAGGTGGCGTTGTATAACGAGCAGCGCGATTTTGCCGGCCTCGATACCACCAGCCGTTTGTCGCCCTATCTAAGCATCGGTGTAATTAGTCCGCGGCAGGCGCTGAACCGCTTGCTTGCCGAACAGGGAGATGCAGTGTTCGCGAGCGACACTGGCGCGGCCTTGTGGTTAAGCGAATTAATCTGGCGCGAATTTTATCGGCATCTAAGCTATTTTTATCCAGAGTTAAGCAAAGGTGCGAGCGTCAAGCCAAAATACGAACGACTTCATTGGCGTAATGATGACGGTGAATTTAAAGCCTGGTGTGATGGCCAAACGGGCTACCCGATAGTCGATGCTGCGATGCGCCAGCTTAACCAGACAGGCTGGATGCACAATCGCTTGCGCATGATTAGCGCCAGTTTCCTGGTAAAAGACTTGCAAGTGGATTGGCGCTGGGGTGAGCGCTACTTTATGCAGCAACTAATCGACGGCGACTATGCAGCCAACAACGGCGGCTGGCAGTGGTGCGCTTCTACGGGACACGACGCCGCACCCTATTTTCGAATTTTCAATCCCACCACGCAGAGTGAGCGGTTCGATAAAGCGGGTCGATTCATCCGTAAATATTGTCCGGAGCTGAGTGACGTACCCGACAAGTACGTTCACCAACCGCACTTTTACAGTAGCAAATTCGATATCACGCTGCAGTATCCCAAACCCATTGTAGAGCATAAACAGGCGAGAGAAGCAACCCTGGCCATGTATCGTGCCATTGAGTAGGCTGCTCTCATGTCGGCGGTAGAAAATAAAGAACCAAAACCAATAAAGGAGACTTCGATGTCCAAAAAAAGTCTTTTGTTTGTCAGTTCCCTGGCTTTGCTTACCCTTATCACTGCGTGTAGCGACGACAATGACGGGGCGCTTTTCGACGCCGAACAACCCAACTATGAATTCGCCGCCGTAGACGCGCGCTTCCAAAAGTTTCTAGACGACAGCGATTTGTTTGACGGTATTTCCGTCACGCTGGTTGACCAGCAACAAGGAACTATTCACGAAGCGGCGTTTGGCGACCACTCAGTGGACACGGTTGTTATGCTGGCGTCAACCAGCAAAATGCCCGCCGCGTTGCTGTTAATGGCGCTCAACGATGACGCCAGCCTGAATTTTGACGTCAGCGCAACCATAGATAATTATCTACCCTGGGACGGCGTGTATGGCGACAGCACGACAGAACAGTTAGTCAGTAACACCTCCGGCATTCCCGGCCTGACTAGCGTGGGTAAGTACGGCACGCACCTTTGCCAGTATGTAGGCGCGTCGGATTTTTCGGGCTGTGCGCAAACTATCTATAGCACCGATATCGAAGGCTCGGTTGCGCCGGGCACGGCCTTTAGCTATGGCGGCAGCCAATGGCAATTGGCGGGTGCCGTTGCGGAATCTGTCGGAGGTGCAAGCTGGGACCAGCTATTCGCACAGTATATTGCCCAGCCGTGCGAACTTGAAGTTTTTCGTTTTGGTAATCAGTGGTCCGATCTGGATCGGTGGACGGGTAATCCAGATAGTCTTATCGGTGTTGAAAATCCCAATATCGAGGGTGGCGCAATAAGTAATATGCGCGACTACGCTAAATTGTTGCAGCTTTTGCTCGATGGCGGGCGCTGTGGTGACACGCAAGTGGTGAGCACAGAGTCGGTTGAATTCTTGCAGAGGGATCGCGGTGGTCCACTGGGTGTGCCGTACGCGATGGGCCTATGGATACAGGCGCCAGAGGATGGTAGCGCCGCTACGGTTTTCTATGACCCCGGCGCATTCGGTTCCATCTCGTGGATTGACACCGCGAGAGGCTATGGTGGTTATGTGGCTATCGACGATTACTCGCGAACTCGGGCTGGCGAGCCAGTCGTTCTAGTGCTGAACGAAATTATCTCATTGGTTGAACAAGCGATTGACGAGGCGCGAGCCCAGTAAAGCGTTAGTCCCTCGCCAGAAACTCGGCTCGTGTAGCAGAGTCTGATTTGAAGCAGCCGCCGAGTGCTGTAGTTCGCGTCTGTGAGTTTACATCCATCACGCCACGCGATTTTACGCAGTAATGCGTTGCATCAATACTAATGGCGACGTTTCCGGTGGAGAGTAAGGTTTGCAGGGCAACGAGTACCTGTTGCGTAAGGCGTTCCTGCACCTGTGGGCGCTGCGCAAAGAAACGCACAATGCGATTAATCTTCGATAAGCCGATAATTTTTTCGTTGGGGATATAGGCCACCGTGGCGCTACCATCGATGGTCACGAAATGGTGTTCGCAGGTGCTGACCACACTAATATCCGACATCTTGACCATCTCCTCCACGCCCATTTTGTTGTCTATCAGCGCGATCTTGGGAAACTGGTTATAGTCAAGCCCGGCAAAGATCTCGTCCACATACATCTTGGCGATGCGGTGAGGGGTTTCGCACAGGCTGTCGTCACTCAGGTCGAGACCCAGAGTAGTAACGACGTTGGCCATGGAAGCCTTGATTGCGGCATATTTTTCATCGCGGCTTAGATTATTCGCTATTAGCGGCGTTTCAAGCCCCTTCGCTATCAATGCCTGGCGGACCGCTTCGGCATTGGCAGAAATTGCGGCAGGAAACGGGATGTGAAGATGTGTCGCGAGCGCTTCCATAATCGATTTCTCGTTAGTTGGTGATTGTGGACCGTTGTTACGCATACCGCTCGTCTTTGGATCAGCTTTGTGAGCCCATTCTGATCCGGTGCGAGTAGGGTTTCGTATATCCTTCTATGGGCAAAGACGCCGCTCTGTGGCCGCGATCGTTACCGAAATGTGAATATTGCTTTATTATTATGTCGCAGCGATCCATATCCGGCTGAAGTACGTAATATGATCCATTTAGCAAACTCCTGGAGGTAGAACTGCGCATGCCCGAGGGGCCAGAAATTAGGTTAGCGGCAGATAAAGCCGCCTTTGTTTCTGCCCGTTTCGTCAGCGCGAACCGCTGGAGGATTAGCGCACAATTGTGATTGACGGAGAACTATCTATCCGCGACGACAGGATAGAATGGGAACAATCAAACGCGCAGCCCGGAGGGTTGCTCTTGCACAACAAGTCACACAACCAACGAGGGGCACATGCCCGAGGAATAGACCACAATGAAATTCGCCTACCACGCCACCATGTGTCCTGTCGATCAGTATGAGTCCCTCGCGATTGCCGTCGAGGAGGCCGGATTCGATACCTTTACCTTCCCGGATAGCATTTGTTACCCAAAGGAAGGGTCAGATGTTTATCCTTACAATGACGATGGCACTCGTGAATTCCTCGATGGCGTGCCGTTTATAGAACCCTTTGTCATCATCCCCTATCTCGCAGGAATCACCCGCAAACTGAGATTCACAACGTCGGTCTATAAGCTCGCGGTGCACCAGCCGGTGGGAGTTGCCAAGCAGTTATCCAGCCTGGCTGTCATGACCGGCAATCGCTTTGGTTTTGGCGTCGGCATTAGCCCCTGGCCGGAAGATTTTCTGGCGATGCAAATACCCTGGGAAAAACGTGGCAAGCGTATGGACGAGATGATGGAAATCGTGAACGGTCTCATGAGTGGCGACTACTTCGGCTATGACGGCGAAATATTCCAGATCGAACCGCTAAAGCTGTGCCCCGTACCGACCGAAAAAGTTCCTTTGCTGGTAGGTGGTCATGCTAAACCGGCGCTGCGCCGGGCGGGCAAGCTTGGTGACGGCTGGATTTCTGCCGGCTCCAGTTATGAAGAGTTGAAGACCATGATTGAGGGCATCGACGAATTCAGACGCGAGTACCAACGCGACCACCTGCCGTTTGAGAACCAAGCCATGACCGAAGAAGCGTATTCGTTGGAAGGTCTGCGTAAACTCGAGGATATTGGCGTGACCGAGGTCATCATCGGTTTTCGCAATCCCTACGATGGCACGCCTGACACGCAGAGCATCGAAGAAAAGATCGGCATGATTAACTGGTATGCCGAAAACGTGATGGAGCCTTACCGCGAGTAAAGTTAAGAAGCGTTGCTAAATTAATACAGCACAACCTGAGCCGCCGTCATGATTTTACCTTACCGTAAGCTGTTTACGGGCCAGCCAATACAACAAGGGCAGCAACAGCCCCCAGAGTAACGACAAGCTGACAATAAACGCCGGCATTGCCACGCCGGCTTCGGCAGCGCCTAGGCGCACCGCCGTCCAGTAGGCGAAGGGACCGGACACGGCGCCGACCAGCGCTGAGAATAACATCCGGTCTTTAAGCACAGCGAGACTATGATTGAGCGTACTGGCCAACATCGGCCATAGCGCTCCCATCCACAGTATCGCGCTGACCTCGGATGCCGTCGGTTGCAACAGACCCGAACGTACCATCACGCGGTCAACCACCAAGCCCAGCAGCAGCACGGTCACGATGAATAGCCATTCGCGCTTGAGACGGGTGATGGCAAATAGATGGAACAGAACAATGGAAAGTGCGATAAACAATGCAATTTGATCACGCAGCAATACACAGGCTGCCCAGCCAATATTGAACAACAGCGCATTGATGACCAGAAGGTATTTGCCTTCCGGTAGTCTAGCAGTGGATGAGGACTCAACTTTTTTAAGCACTCATTCTATGCCGGTAATCCCAGGCAGAAAGCCAGCGTGGTTGGATCTCAATGGCATATTCACCGTCTGCGCGGCTGCGTAACCACCCAGCCAGGGAGGCATTGGATTCATCCAGGTAGCGCGCCATCAATCGTTCCAACACGTCGGCTGCGCCGTTGCGATGCAACACGACATTGGCCTGTCCTCTGACACCACGGTAAGGCATATCGTTGCTTGCCACTTCAAACGCACATTTCGGATTTTCCTGTAGTGCTGCGACAATCCTGCTGCTTTCATGCGACGCACACCACAACGAATTATCCGTAAGCTGAAACCACATCGAACACAATACGGGGTAACCCTCACTATCGTTGCAGGCCAGGCGCAAGGGGATGTCGGTCGCCTGCAAATATTTTTCTATTTCCTCGGCATTCCAGGCACTGCGGTTGGTAATAATATTTTTCATGATCCGACTCCGATAACTTGTGTAGATCGGCACCTATACATGCTTCAGGCGCGCGCTTTTCAATATTTGGCTTTAGCCTTCTTTAAGTGTCAATGTGCAGTATCACTCTCCGGGTAGCGATAGTGAATGTCAACCCGCTGCCCTTTGCCGCTGTCATTGGGCAACTGACCCAAACCGGTGAAGCGCATCAATCGCTGACTGATTTTTTCATATTCGAGGTCAATTGGTGCCATCACAGCGGCAATAAGCCAGTTGGCTGCCTTGATTCTGAAGCACACCCGGTCTTCAGCGACGGAGCAGGAGCGCTTGTTGAGTTTAAGTTTGACCGCAATTTTTCGCGCCGGCACAAGAAACCTAAACTTTACTTCTTCCTGCGCTAACAGTATTTCCCATTGGTCTTGAACAAAAGGGTCGAAACCCGCGTCTATCACCAACTTGCCTTCAATATCAATCGCAGCAGCCAGCGCTCGTTTGCCCTTGCGCTGCAATTGCACCTTGGTTTTATTATTTTGTGTAGAAATCGCCAGTGTTGAGTCAAGACGAAAATCCTTGCTGCTTACATCCGGCGCGTGCTTATCGCGGCTAAAATCGAGTTGCTTCTCGGCCAACAATTTACCCTCGGGGCTCACGTACTGCACGCGTGTTTGCTTGGCGCAATCCTTAATGTAGTTCTCGGTATAAAGTATTTGCTCAGAACCAGGGAGATAGGCAGTACCCGTTACGTACACATTCGCAAATGCGTGCGCCGAACTT
>JBPCXM010000330.1:0-22201 GCA_051008535.1 Pseudomonadales bacterium
GCTCAATACCGTAACAGCGAACCTGACAAGCAGAAAAAAATGCTTGGCTTTTTTGTCGGCCAGGTCATGAAAGCGTCGAAGGGCAAGGCCAATCCTGGGCAGGTTAATAGTTTGCTTAAAGACAAATTGGGTTAACTGCGAGACCGGGCTGAACAGAGTGAAAATTTTCGGGACTCGCCGTGACAAATCGGCAGGAAAGCCGATTTGCACAGCCGTAGGCCGCCGCGCAACGGTGAGCCACACGGACGTGGGGAGTGCATACGTCCATGTAGTCTCATCGCTAGCATCCCTGCTGGCGATGGTCCCGAAAATTCTCCCTCAATTCAGCCCTCAGCAGTACCAATTAACCGCAGTCGGTCGCCACGCAATTAGTAATTGAGTTGAAATGGGAAAAGAATGTTAAAAAAGGATAAAGCAAAAGTACTGGACGAAGTCTGGACCGAAGACCGGGTGCGCAGCTTTCTCAATCTGCAATCCGCCGAGGGGGTAGACCCCGACTTTCATATGCTATTAAAAGCGTATCAAAGCATGCGCGACAGTGATTTCGAGCTGTTTGTTGGCTTCTTTCAAGCCGCTGGGCGCGATGTTAACGCCAAAAACCCTGCCGGCCAAACGCTGCTGGAGATTGCCAAGCAGCATCGCAACAGCGGCGAGTTTGTCACGGTTTTAAGCGACGCAGGCGCAAGCTGAATATTCGCTGATGTCAGGCAATCTGCTGCAAGGTGCCGAATACCTGCTTCGTGGTTTTCGCATGTTGGGTAAACCCGGCATCCGCCGGTTTGTGTGGGTTCCGCTTACGATCAACATTGCTATATTCGCCGCACTGATGACTTATTCAGTCAATAAGTTTTCGAGCTGGATAGCGTACCTGTTGGGTCTGATACCTTCCTGGCTGGATTTTCTGCAGTGGCTGTTATGGCCGGTGTTTATTTTATTACTACTGATAATCGTTGTGTTTACCTTCACCATTGTCGCCAACTTGTTGAGCGCGCCGTTCAATGGATTGCTGGCGGAGAAAGTCGAGCTGCGAGTAACGCAACAACGACCGCCGAGTGCAAACGAAAGCGGCTGGCAAACTGTCGCTAGCGTACCGAAAGCACTGTTTCGTGAGTTGGCGAAATTACTTTATACCTTGCCAGTTGCATTGCTGATATGGGTTCTGACGCTAATTCCCACGGTCAATGTCGTTAGCCCGTTCCTGTGGCTGTTTTGGGGCTCCTGGATGATGGCGATTCAATACGGCGACTATCCTGCGGACAATAACCGCATCAAGTTCAAACGTTTTCGGCAAATACTCTCCGGTGAGCGGCTTACCAGCCTTGGTTTTGGTGCGGCGGTATTAGGCGCCACCATGGTTCCGGGGGTGAATCTATTTGTGATTCCGTCGGCGATTTGTGGGGCGACATTGTTGTGGTGCGAGCGACTGCAACCGGGGGCGAAGCGTAACTTATAACAATTCAGCTGGCGGTTGTTCACAATCCAGCTTATGGCCGAGTAGCGTTTCTATCTCGGGCAACATAAAGGCATCGGTCTCGCACGCAAGACTGATCGAGGTACCCTTCGCCCCTGCCCTGCCGGTGCGGCCAATGCGGTGCACATAGTCTTCCGGGTCTTCCGGCAAATTATAGTTAATCACATGGCTGATACCTTGCACGTGAATACCGCGGCCCGCAACGTCGGTAGCCACCAGAATTTTCAGATCGCCAGACTTAAAGCGCTCCAAAGTGCGAGTGCGTTTACCTTGCGGCACTTCGCCTGACAAAATTCCACACTCGATTTTAGATTTCTGCAAACGTTCGTGCAGTCTACGCACCTGGTCGCGGCGGTTGGCGAATACCAGGGCGCTCGCAACATCTTCGGTACGCAAAATATTGCGCAGTACAGAAAATTTTTCTTGCTCGCTTACGAGGTATACACGTTGCGTTACAGAGTCTGTGGCAACATGGTCGGGCTCAATTTCAATCTTGATCGGATCGTCAGTCCAGCGGTCGGCAAGATTGAGGATATCAGGGTCAAAGGTGGCGCTAAAAAGCAGGGTCTGGCGGTGAGATTTGTGTGGGGTTCTACTGATAATACGTCGCACCTGAGGGATAAAACCCATATCCAGCATGCGGTCGGCTTCATCGATCACCAGAATCTCAATGAGATCCAGCCGCACCTCACCACGATCCATGAAATCTATCAAGCGGCCCGGTGTGACCACCAGAATATCGACGACCTCGTTACGCAGGCTATTAATTTGCTTGTCCATATCGGCGCCGCCGATTAATACCGTGGTCTTGAGATTGAGGTGGCGGCACAGCGCGTGCGAATCGCTGCCAATCTGCACCGCTAACTCGCGCGTCGGCGCCAGCACCAGTGCACGCGGTTCGCCGACATAGCGTTCATCATCCAGCGGGTGATTGACCAGTTGATTGATCAGCGTGACTAGGAATGCGGCCGTTTTACCGGTACCGGTTTGTGCCTTCCCGATCGCGTCGCGCGCGGCCAGAGTATGTGGCAAAATTTGTGCTTGAATGGGCGAACAGTAGTGAAATTCAAGATCGGCAATGGCATGCATTAGCGGCAGTGGTAAATCGAAGTCATGAAAACGCGTTTTGCCCTCTTCGGGCGGCACGGCGAATTGCTCGATAGACCATGCGGGTTTAACCGGCTTTTTCTTGCGCCCTGTGTTTTTGCGCGGCTTGGTTGGCGGCTCCGTTTTTTGCGGCGGCTTAGCAGGTTCGACCGACTCTTCTGCCGGCCGATTGCGTAGTTTTGAAAAAAAGCTCATTTTTGCTTGTCAGCGCGTGTTATTGGGTGGCGCATTATGCCGCTGTATCCCTCGAAAACCAAGGATTAGCGTACGCTAGTGCGCAATGACAACACGCGCCATAACTGCTGAGTTTGCTGCTTAGCTATGGCCCAGACGCGGCAAACCAGTGGCACGGCCAAGCCAATAGTCCAGGCTGAAATAGCGCCCGCCACCCGTAAACATCAAGCTAAGTAGCATTAAAAAGTAAGTCGCGGCAAACTCGATGCCGTTATTCAAAATGACGAATGAACCACTCTCTGTGAGCCAATCGTAATTGCCATGTTCTTTCAGAATATCTTTGGCTGCACTCAAACGTTGTGCTGAACCCTCAACACGTTCGTTCGCAAACGCCCCGCTAGGGTCGGCAATTGCCTGCCAACCATTCTCAATATGCACCGAAGTCGCCGCCACGATCATAGTGAACATCAGCGGTATGCTGATCCAGCGCACAGCGAAGCCAACCGCTAAAAAGATAGCGCCTAATACTTCAGTCCAGCCGGCCAGAAATGCCATCAGAGTCGGCGCAGGCATGCCCAGACCCCAATCTGGATCGCCAAACCAATCGACGGTGCTTTGGTACGGCATGAAGGTTTCGAAATTTATTTTCTTTGAACCCGCCATCCACATAGTGGGTACCAGATACAAACGAAGTAACAAAGGTGCTATGCCTTCCAAATGAGACAGCGGCTTAAAGATAGTGGCGCGGAAGGAGTTGTATTTGGAAGCGAGTTTATTCATTACTGTGTCCTTTTAACGGTGACTAGATGCTCTGCATGAACCTCAAGACGCTTCGACCAAAGCGTAACAAGTTGTGTTATGTGACTGGAAAACAACACTAAAGTTGCTGGCGATTGCAATAGCTTCTGTAACCCATAAGTATTAGTACCTAATTACCATTGTTTTTATTATTCATATCAATAAGATATGCAACGCGAAACTGTGAGTGCCAAATTATTGTCAGGTGAGATCTGGTCAAACGACGTACAAAAACGGTAACATGCATCTACTGTCTATCGCACTATGAAACCCATAAAAACAGCCTGTGCACGCGGGACAACAAACAGAAAAGCCCGACTGATCCACAGATGATGCTGGATATTCATCGAAGTCTCCGCGCGCGGTGGCTAGCAGGCCATGAGCTTGCAAATGCAGAGTGAGCATGCCTGAAAGCTTATTGACACAAGTGCGAACTGTACTGCTATTGGACAACAGCCAGTCCGATGCCACGCAATTGTGCGAGACGCTCAATACTTTGCCGCTCTGGCAGCTAAGTACAACAATCCATCTATCAGGCGAAGGTATTTTCCCTACTGCCGAGCGCAGCTTCGACCTGCTACTAGTGGCAGATGATTACGCTCACTCGAAGTTAGGACAAATTATTGAAATCGCTAAATTTTATCAACCGCATGCACGTATTGTGCTGCTCTCAACTGCACAAGGTGGTGAACACTCGCCACAGGAGTTTGTTGATGCGGCACGCGCCGGGGTGAGCTATTGCCTGCTTAGAGAAAATTTGTCTGTCGATGCATTACTCGAGATGTTGCAGCAAGTGTTTAACAACAGTGAGCAAGCCACGAAGCCAGATACAACGAGATCAGCAGCACTTTCGTTAGCAGATAGCAAAGACCTGCACTGGATATTGGACTTGCGCAAAGGCACAATCGGCTACGATGCCGCGGCTCAACAAGCGCTGGGCATCAACTCAGACATGGCGCCAAGTACCGTGCAACAGTGGCAGGCGACCATTCATCCGGACGACATCGACCAGCTTATGGGTGGCGTGAACGCCTGTATGGCAGGTCAAGCGGAACACGGTGTGCAGCCCTACCGCATTCGCAACGACAATGGCCGCTGGCTGCCGGTGCAGGCACCTGCGTTGCTGGCGGAACGCGATGATAAAGGCATAACCGTGCGCATTGTCGGCCGCTTTAGGTTACCCGACGAAAGCAACAACGAGTCATCCGGTGCAGACACCGTGGTTACCGCGCTCGACGAGATGCGAAGTGCAAAAACTGACGATATCGCGGATGAAATCACGCTGGGTATTATCAAGTTTAGCGCGGCTGGCGAAGACTTTGTCTATCGGAGTATCAATCACGCCGCGGCGAAATCCGAGCAACTAAATCCACCAGAGCTCATCGGCCAGCGGCTGATGAACCACGCCCCAAGTTTTGAGAACTTCAACCTCGGCAACGCGTTGCGACAAGTTAGCGCGGATTCTGCAACCCAAACCCACCGCGTGATGAGTCTGCGCGACGATGCCACTGCGAGTTGGCGCGAAATTGTCATTCAGCGACTGCCCGATGGAGATTTGCTAGTTGAAATCCAGAATGTTACCGAACGCGTGCAAAATGATACCAACCAGCGTTACGAGGAACAGATCTGGCGGCATATTGTTAATTCGTTACCGGATATGAGCGTTCTGCTGGACGAAAACGGCACGATTATGCGAGTGATATCGGGCGAGTGGCAGCAACTCAATATCGATACTGCGCAACTGGTCGGTGAGCCGATCACAAATATATTGCTGCCAGGCGAACGCGAAAAATGCCAGCAAAACATTCAAAAGGCGTTGAACACTGGCAAAACACAAATCGCAATTTATGCGATCGATAGCATGGAGAACCAGCTTCGCTTACAGGTAAAAATCGCGTTGCTACACACCGAAGTGAGTGCGCCGCGGCAGGTTATTTGGGTGGCGCGCGAGATCGCCGAATCTCACATTGAAGCGGATAGGCTTGTGAATGACCACGAGCTAATCAATGAAATGCTGCAGCGTGCGCCGTTCCTAACAGCGATTACCGACGTGGAAGGCCGTTACGAACACGTTAATCCTGCCTTTGCCCAGCAGATTCAGCAACCCTCTGACGCTATCATAGGCAAAACCGATGCCGACCTGTTTGGCGAACAGGTCGGCTTGACGCTGCAAAACCTCGATCAAAAACTGTTGGCTGAAGGTGTTGCCCAACAGTCAGACATCGTGTTGCCGGGCGAAGGCGGCGAGCAGCGTTTCCGCGTGATAAAAATCCCCCTCAATGGCATGAGCATGTTGACGCAGAATATTTTCACGTTTGCCATGCCACTCACTAAACTAGAACAAACGGAACATGAACAGCTACCGGCAACACAGCCGGAATCGATCGACGATTTGGTAAGCGATATTGCTCGTGACTTTAACGACGTGTTAGTCAACTTGACTGAGCATACCAGAATGGCATTGTATGATGCGGATGGTGAGCCAGCGAGCGAAATCACGACCTATCTACGCGCTGTGATGAATTCTAGCCAGAGGGCGCGTGACTTGGTATTGCAGATGATGGCTTATCAGAATAATGATGAGAGCAAGATCCAAACTAGCGCCGTCGATCTAACGCTCTTTATGAGCGGCATCGTGGAGTTGCTGCGCAACACAATTGGCCAACACTTGCAAATTACCAGCGATTTGCAGCAGCACTTGCTGGTAAAAGAAATTGACTCGCTACGCATTCAAAACTCACTCATTCAACTTTTCAGGGTTGCGCAAGAGAGTTTTGATGCCAGTGGCCATCTGTCACTGTGTATGCACGTGCTGACAGGCCAGGATCATGTATGCGCATACTGCTACGGCAAAGTGAGGGGAGATTTTGTTGAGATAAGCATGTATAACAGCATGCAAACCAACACCGACGCCCTAAACAATGTTGTAGCCGACCTACCGCAAGACGAAACGCTGTTGTCCCAAATTAAGCGCATCCACGAACTGCTCAAGCCCTATGGCGGTCATATTATGCGGCGTGGCACAGCGGGAGAAGAAGAGAGTTGGCACGTTTTCCTCGCGGTCGACCCAGAAGCCGAATGCGCACTAAAAATATGCCCGCCAAGCGAAGCCGAACAGGCAGCTGACGGTAGCAAGTAGCTTACTATTTGCTGCGGCTACCCCAAACCACAATAAGGGCACGAAGGGTTTTTGCAGAATCAACACCGCGAGGTCAAGATTAACTAACTGCGGCCCGAAAACTGCTGCTCTTTGGTTAATGAAATGAGCTGCTCATGAACGAGGCGCACACTCGCAGGTAAAATCGAATCATCCGCTGCATAGCGGGTAGCGGCTTCGACTTTGCTACCGGCGACTGCTAAGACGTCCTCATCAACATTCAGGAAGTGTGCGAGCTCCTTGAGATTGCCATTTGGATCTTGACAAAAAGAGTCATAGTCGAAAAAAAACACGCGCTCAGCGTATTTTGATGCGACATGTGCATAGATTCTAGCCCAATAGTCAAGCCAATAGTCAATCGTGTCTAACGGAACGTTTTGGTCTCCGCCTGAAGCGGCATCAAAGCCAAATGGTTTGTGGTTCGAGCCGAATTCGAAATGACCGAGCCAATTCATATACTCCAGGGAAAACGAGTCTCGTGCGTGCTGCTCAGAAAACCTGGCATGCTGAGCAAGCAATGACTTGGCGTGATCGTAGGGGTTTCTAAACGGTACGACGATTCGCGCGTCGGGAAATGCTTCGAAGATACTATCGAGGCGTAAAAGGTTGTTGTTGTTCTTAGCAAGGTAGCGTTTAGCAACATCGCCTTCGGGTTTTTGTTCAACACCTAAAACGTTAGCGACAAATTGGCGGTAGTCGACAATTCCTGGCCCCTGGACCTTGTGAGGGTGTAATTTATTCGTGGCAACGAAAAGCCGCTTGGTTGCCGTCATCCAAAACACTTCTTCAAAGGCTTCTGGACTGTCATAGTCCACCTTCAAACGATCTCCATGGGCGCGTTCCGCCGCTTGCGCGCTTTTACGGGAGCGCCTGGAGAGCTGAGACCACAACCGTGGAGCCATCACAAAGGGCATGTTCCGATAGGTGAGTGTAGTGTAGCGCCCGGTGGCACATAGTGTCTGGAGTAAAATCGTGGTCCCCGCACGCGCCAACCCTGCTATGTAGGTCGGTGCGATGACCGGCGAGTCTTTTTCACCGTGGACTGCGCACTCAATATCGAAGGCCATTCTGCGCATGAAATGACTGCTGAGTGCCAGGCGATGAAGGAATTTATCGAGAATTCCGTACTCACTCACTTACTGACAGTCCAGTACGCATAGCCTAAGGCGACGCTAATCAAAACCGCAATGATTTGCGTCTCAATGCGTGACAGCCGGAGCATACCGGCTTCAAAGCCCGGCCCTACAAACCCTTGAACCAGCGTGAACCCAATCCCGAAGATCAACAGAATAGCGATCAGACTGGCGGCGAGTTTGAGACTCCCAATCAACATTTGGGTGGAGTAGATGGGGATGACCCGCTCCTTCCAATGATCCGAAATTGTGGTGGTACGGATAATCCGCACTGCTTTCATCGAGGTGCGATAGGTAGTGTTAACTTCTTTTGATATTGGTAATCTAGTGAGGGCCACGCCTACCAGACAGAGTGCCCCGATCGAAGCGAATATGTCTACGAGCATGTCGATCGTAAAAACTAGGAAGGTTCAGCGCTTGTCTGCTTCTCTCGCTGTCTGTTTTCATCGATCTGTGATTCCGAAGCTTGAGCAGAAACTAGCTCGTCCGACACCAAAACAACTTCAGGTTCGCCCACGGACTGCTTGAACATACGCTTGATTGGGTACCAGAACAAACCAAAGATTGCCAACAGAACTCCACCGATGACGCCAAGCAAGACGCCTATTGCGCCGAGCCCAAGACCAGGTCCAATGTAGGCGTGCGCAGAGTTAGCCAGTCCGCACAAGAGAAGCAATCCCAAAATCGCCTTTAACATTGTTCTTACATCCTTAAAACCGGTCTTTTGTAAATTGTATACTTTTCGTCACCTTACACACAGTCGATTTCAGCTGTCACATGACCACGCATCAGGGTTGAAATATTCTCTCTCGTAGTGTATGGCATCGGGAAGGCGAACGACTTCGGTCTCTGAATATCGATTTATGTATTGCCAAATAATCTGGCCATTAGAACTCACTTCAACAGCGCGGCCAGACTCTGATTCCGTAAGCAGGATGTTGCCGTTGGCAAGAAACTGGTGATCACCTTGAGTCGGAGTGTAAAACCTGGGGTTTTGCGTTTGTTCATATAGAGTTTGTACATCTCTGGTGGTTGGATTTATGGAGAGCACTCGACTACCACCCAGCGCAGACCCGTCATTGGTGCGATCGTATCGATTGTCGAATACGGTGATGGTGCCATCGGCTTGCCAGTCGGCATCATGCTGCTGCATCCAAGGCCCAATTTGATACCATTTGATAAAACTAAGCGTACGATCGACTACCATCACAAGGTTAGATTCGCGAAGAGACAACAATATATCGCCCGCCTCAAATTGAGGGAAAGCGTCAGCGAGGTCTGCTCCGAGTTCCTCGATATCATTTAGATGCACCAAATCCCTCTCGCCAAAGATTCTGAGCATGCGATTGTTGGCAAACACCACACCCACAAGATCGTGCGCGTATATTAAATCGAGAACGGAAACTTCTTTTTCGACGTGCCCATCGGCTGTTACTTTCATAATGGTATCAATACGGTATGGCGTTGCTATGCCAGCGTGTTGAGGCTTATCCTCAACGTAGTATTGACCTGGCACCCAATAGCCGCCATCCGAGCTTTTTTCAATGGAGTGGTGAGCCATTTTACGCAGCAGCCATTCGACGCTACCGCACTGATCAAGCTTGACCAATCCTCCGCCAATCAAATTGAACACCACTGAACCATCAGGCTCTACCAGGGCGCCATTGAATCCCGTGTGCCAATCTGAATTGGGACGTGCTGCAGGCGGTTGTATGTGTTCCAACTTGTCACCCATTAGCGATGAATACTGCACTGGCCATCGTTGGACAACATTACCTTTGACGTCGATAAGTCTCAGCTCTATGCCAGCGTCGAAGAAGCCATTTACTAATATGTATCCGCTGCTGGTCGTGTTCTCCGCTTGGATTACCCCCGAGCCGGGGTACCTCGCTTGTTTCAAATGCGCTTGTGGTTTGGTTTTTGTCATCATGCCGAAATTAGTCCAAGTCTCCACCAAGGTGGTGGCGACATATCGAATCGCTCCATAAGGGAAGATCCTATAGCTGCCGACAGCAACACCGTAAGCGAATACGGCAGCGGTGATCGTGGCCACGAACATGACCTTGGGAATATCGATTTTCTTGAACATGGAGATATGCTGCCAATTAAGTGAGAAACTGTGACCTGTACTACAATAGTTTACGGTTAACCCGAACCACAGCAAGCGCACGAAGGGTTTTTACGCAGGCGCAGTTTATGCCACTCCATTTGCATCGCATCAAAAGTCAGCAAATAACCGTCGAGGCTGGTGCCAAAGCCGACGATGGCTTTCAACGCCTCCAGCGCTTGCATGGCGCCCACAATCCCTACCAACGGAGCGACCACGCCGCTGTGCGCGCAACTAAGGTTGTCATCGTCGACGCTATCGTCGTACAAACAGCGATAACACGGGCTCGTCGGGGTTGCGTTAAATAGCGCGACTTGAGCTTCACCACGAATCGCCGCGGCGGAAATGAGCGGTTTCCGCAAGCGCACGCAGGCCTGATTGAGCACGAAGCGAATCGAATAATTATCGCTGGCGTCGACGACCAGATCTGCGGCTTGCACCAACGATTCGCAATTATGCGCGTCCAGTTTCTCAACCCGTGCACGCACATCAACGCCCGGATTTATGGCCCGCACCGATTCGGCCGCCGACTCCGCCTTGGGCATATCTATGTCGGTCGTTGCATGGGCAATCTGGCGCTGCAGATTGCTTAGTTCCACTCGATCATGATCAACCAGAGTCAGCGTACCAATGCCGGCCGCAGCCAGATACAGCGCCGCGGGGCAACCGAGGCCACCGAGGCCGACAACCAAGACATGGGCAGCACGCAGCGCTTCCTGACCGGCAACGTCGATGTCGGGCAACATTATGTGACGGCTGTAGCGTAGCAATTCGGCGTCGTTCATTTCGCTTTTCGATTTGCTCCCAAAGTCACTCGGGGATGCCCGATCAGATCCTTGATCACTTCGAGTGCTGCAAAGCCGTGTTGCAAAAATAGATTGCGCACCGCCGCAGCCTGGTCGAAGCCATGCTCTAACACTAGCCAACCCGGGTCTGTCAGATGCCCGCTGGCGTTTGCCACTATGTTGCGAATGGCATCGAGGCCATCCACACCTGCAATTAATGCGCTATGCGGCTCGAAGCGCACGTCACCCTCCGTAAGATGCGTGTCATGCTCAGCGATATACGGCGGGTTGCTGACAATCATATCAAATCGCTCGCCATCCAAAGCGGCAAACCAATCGCTGAGCAGAAAGCTTACATTGGTTAAACCCAATCGGCGTTGGTTTTGCCGGGCGATTTGAACGGCCGACTTGGAGTTGTCGGTAGCAGTGAGCCGCCAGCCGGGCCGCTCACTCGCCAGCGCCAATGCGATAGCACCTGAGCCTGTGCCCAAATCTAGCACTCGCGCTTGCCGCGGGTTGTCGAGTTGCAACGCGGCTTCAATCAGCGTTTCGGTTTCCGGTCGTGGAATTAATACAGCCGAATCAACTGCAAGGTCTAATGACCAAAACATGCGGGTTTGTAGGATATACGCGATTGGTTCACCACCAGCTCTGCGCGACAACAAAGTAAGGTATTGCTCGCTGGCGGTTTCATTCAAGGCTTCATCTGGCCAGGTGTAGAGATAACTGCGTGGTTTTTGCAGGCAGTGGCATAGCAATAATTCGGCATCCAGGCGTGCACTACCGCCAGCACTCAAGCGTGCTGCGCCATTGGCCAGCGCTTCTGAAATGTTCAGAGAAGTTTACTCCGCCAGCGCTGCCAGCTGGTCGGTCTGGTGTTCCTGCAACAAGGGCTGAATCACTGCAGCCAACTCACCTTCCATAATCTCCGTCAATTTATACAGCGTGAGGTTAATACGATGATCGGTGATACGGCCCTGCGGATAATTATAGGTACGAATGCGTTCCGAGCGATCGCCGCTGCCAACCAAGTTACGGCGTTCGTCGGCCTGCTCCTGCTCCTGCTTTATTTGCGCCGCGTCTTGCAGGCGCGCCCCCAGCAACGACATAGCCCGCGCACGATTTTTGTGTTGCGAACGCTCGTCCTGGCACTCGACGACAATTCCGGTTGGTAAATGGGTGAGACGGATGGCGGAATCGGTTTTGTTGACGTGCTGCCCCCCGGCGCCCGAAGCGCGGTAGGTATCGACCCGTAAATCAGCCTTGTTGATTTCAATCGCTTCGAGTTCGGCGACTTCGGGCAGCACCGCCACCGTGCAGGCTGAGGTATGAATGCGGCCCTGCGACTCGGTCTCGGGCACGCGTTGCACGCGATGCGCCCCTGACTCGAACTTCAAACGCGCATACACGTCGGTGCCGCTAATACGGCTGATAATTTCTTTATAGCCGCCATGCTCACCGGCCCGCTCGCTGATGATCTCCACCCGCCAACCCGTTGCCTCAGCATAACGGCTGTACATGCGAAACAGGTCGCCGGCGAAAATTGCTGCTTCGTCACCGCCTGTACCAGCTCGAATCTCCAAAAACACGTTGTTGCTATCGTTGGGGTCTTTGGGTAGTAGGAGGGTTTGCAAGCTTGCGTCTAGTTGTTCCAACTCCTGTTGCGCAGCCGTGAGCTCTTCCTGCGCCATGTCGCGCATCTCGGGGTCACCGTCTTGCAGTAGGCTTTGTGCTTCTTCTGCGTCGCTGCTACATTTTTGGTAGCGTTGAAAACACTCCACCACAGGCTCTATCTCGGCATACTCCAGCGACAAGGCGCGAAACCGATTTTGGTCGCTAATGACCTCGCTGTCGCTAAGCAAGGCACCCAACTCTTCGTAACGTTCGCCAAGGGTAATCAGTTTTTGCAAAATTGAGGGTTTCATTCGCGCTCTTTGTCTTCGGCTGATAAATCGAACAATTCCAGCGACCAGGCGAGTTTGTCGGTCTCGCCACGTTCGCTGGCCTTTTTCATTTGCACGCTAGGGGTATGAATTAATTTGTTGGTCAGCGCATGCGCTAAACCTTTGATCACATCGTCTACCGGCTGGCCGTTTTGCAGGGCCTGTTGCGCTTTGCTTAACTCCGCATCGCGCAGCAGTTCAGCCTTTTTGCGGAAGGCTTTAACGTTGCCGACCGCCCCCAGCGATCGTTGCTGGCGGCCAAACTCGTCGACCGCATGTGCAATGATGGCATCGGCTTTTTGCGCTTCTGCCGTGCGGCTCTTGACGTTGTCGTCAATGATATCGCGTAAATCATCAACACTATACAGATACACGTTGTCGAGTTCGCCGACCTGTACTTCGATGTCACGCGGCACTGCCAGATCGACCATAAAAATCGGCCGCCGTTTGCGCTCCCGTAAGGCTTGCTCGACCATGCCCTTACCGAGAATGGGTAGCGGGCTGGCGGTAGACGAAATCACGATATCAGCATGCACCAGTTGGGCAGGAATATCCGCCAATACCACCGCTTTCGCATCCAGTTCATCGGCCAGCAGAGAGGCGCGGTCCAGTGTGCGGTTCGCCACCACAATACTTGCATTGTTCTGCCGGCTCAGATGGCGAGCGGTCAGCGCGATAGTGTCGCCCGCGCCTATCAGCAGGGCTTGCGTTTGTTCCAGGTCCGAGAAAATATGCTGCGCCAGGCGCACGGCAGCCGACGCGACCGAAACCGGATTTGCCCCAATTGCGGTTTGCGTGCGCACTTGTTTAGCGACGGCAAAAACCTGCTCGAAAACGCGTGCCAACTCGCGGCCCACCGAGGAGTTTTCCTGCCCCTGAGCATAAGCGGTTTTCATCTGGCCCAGAATCTGCGGCTCGCCAATCACCATGGAATCCAAACCGCAGCTGACCCGCATCATATGCTGCAGCGCCACGTTGTCCTGATGACAGTAACAGGCTTGCCACAGCTCATCGGCTGGCGCGCCTTGCTGCGCTTGCAGCCACTGGATTACGAGTCGCGTTGTTTGTTCGGGATCGTCAGCAACACCGTAAAATTCGGTGCGATTACAAGTCGACAACACAACCGCTTCATTCAAGTGCAATTCGTTCCGGCATGCCGCTAACAATTGCGCCAAACGCTCAGGAACAATCGCAACGCGTTCGCGCAAGCTCAGGCTCGCGGTAGTGTGATTCAAGCCGAAGGCGATCAACGCCATATGCAGTTTCTCGAACTAGTCGCCGCGCAACGGATGAACGACGTACAAAACCGCCCATTCTAGCAAGTTCGGCCCAAAAACCCACCGACACGCGGCAATCCGCTTCACAATAGAGCAGCGATATGCTCCAGCTGCTGCGTATATTCCTGTTAATTATTGCAAACATTGCTGCTATACAACCTATAATTAATGGATAAAATCTGTTATTACTTGCTCTAACATTAGGCTTAGTCGTGATGTGTACTTCGCCTCATTAGCCGAAATGAGTAAACGTATGTTTTTTGAGCCCTCATACCCTATGCCTCTACGAATTGTCCATCAAAAATCCACATACAGCCAACTCATGCGCAGCACCAAGCTACAGAAACGCTGCGCGGCGGTTTTGTCCGTGTTGTTACTTGGCGCTTGTGCATCACAGCCTGAGGCACCACCTGAGCCGGTGGTGGCGGAAGTACTGAAGCCGGCGGTCGTAAAAACAGAAAAAATCTATAAGCCCATTCCGCTGCAAACGCTGTACTCGCTATTGGTGGCCGACCTGGCCGCGCAGCGTAATCAATTCGATATCGCACTGCGCAATTACGTCAACGAGGCACTGAGTACCAAAGATTCCGGAATCGCACGCCATGCGACGATGCTCGCAGAACTGCTGCAAGCCGAGAACGTAGCGCTGAAAACCTCAAATATCTGGGCCGACACGCAACCAGATGACGCTCAAGCGCAATATTCGGCGGCGATTCATGAGGCACGTGCGCAAAAACTCGACAGCGCCATGGTCAAAATGACGCGTTCGATGGAATTGGAGGGTAAAACCAATTTCACCGCGCTCGCCCGGTTGGCCGCGAATGCTACACGCGCCAAACAAAAAGCCTTGCTTGCTGAATATAAAGCGCTGGCCGAAGACCGAACCGGCGATACTGATTTGCTAATTGGCACCGCCATGTTGCAACAACAGCTTGGCAAACTGACTGACGCGCTGGGCTCCGTCCAGCAAACGCTGGCCATCGAACCCGACAACGTTAGCGCAATTGCCAGCGAAGCCCGCATACTGCAATTGCTCGATCAGCCCGACAAGGCCTTTAAGCGGCTTGAGTCGCAGCTGGAGGACAAACCAGACAATAAACGCTTGCGCCTGTTGTACGCCCGCTTACTGACCAAAACAGACTTGCAAAAAGCGCAACAGCAATTTGAAATGCTGGTGCAACAGCATCCCAAGGATGAAGAGCTGCGCTTTACGTTGGCGCTGGTATATCGTGAAAATCAACAGCTCGGTTTGGCGCGAGCCGAATTGCAAAAACTGATCGCCGGCGAAAAAGAAACTGCCGCCGCACACTATTACCTCGGCCTGGTTGAAGAAGAATCAGGCAACATCGACGCGGCACTGACACAGTACGACCAGGTCAAGCCGAGCAAGGTATTTTTGCAAGCGATGGCCCGCAGCGCCGAACTTAAAGCCAACGCCGGTGAATTGGAAGAGGTGGTGGAAAATTTGCAGGCTTTGGGCGAACAACATTCTGATTATGCGATTGATTTGCTGCTGCTGGCGGCTGATACCCTAACAAAATCAGGCTCTTTGGATCGAAGCCATAAACTGCTGAGCGATGCGCTGGTTGTAAACCCGGAAGATCCGAATTTGCTGTACGCACGCTCAATGCTCAATGAGAAACGCCTCGATCTGGTCGCTATGGAGAGCGACCTGCGCCACATGCTCGAACTTGATCCAGACAACTCAACCGCGCTGAATGCCTTGGGTTATACGCTGACGGTACATACGAAACGCTACGACGAGGCGCACGAACTGATCGAGCGCGCCCTGGAATTGAAACCCAACGACCCGGCAATCATGGATAGCATGGGTTGGAATCAATTTCGCCGTGGCAATCTGGATGAGGCCCTGACGTATCTGCAACGCGCGCACAAATTGTTTCCAGATCCCGAAGTCGCTGCTCATCTTGGTGAAGTGCTATGGGCGGCTGGCCAGCAAAAAGAAGCGAAAGCGGTATGGCGTAAGGCGCTTGCCAACGAACCGGAAAATCCGATCATGAAAGATATTGTTGAGCGCTTTGGTCAACCCTGAGCCAGACTGGATAACCAGGCTACTCATCGCCGTTACGTGCATCTACCTCTCCGCTTGTGCCACCCAATCCAGCAAGATAGATAGCCACAACAATGCAGTTGCCGATATCGAGCAGTGGCATATTCGCGGCAAGATTGGCATTCGCTCGCCAACTGAATCCCTCAGCGCCATGCTTAACTGGCAACAGTTGACTGGCGCTTACACTATTCGTCTGAGCGGCACGTTAGGCAGCGGTAGCCTGCAAATCATTGGCAACGACAATGGTGTTACCGTGCGTCAGGCGGGTGAAATTGATCAATATGCGAGCAATGCCGGTTTGCTGTTACAGCGGCGGCTTGGCTGGTCGGTACCGATCGAGCATGTTTATTACTGGGTAAGAGGCTTGCCCGCAGCAGTGCCGGTCGATCGGCAGACCAATTCCGATGGCCAACTCAGTGTGCTGGAGCAAGCCGGCTGGCGCATTGAGTATCTCCGCTATCAGCAGTTTGCCAATTTTGCGCTACCGAGCAAACTGCGGCTACAACATGAAGATCTTAAAGTCACCCTCATTATAAAAGAGTGGCAACTCAAGAAACCTACATGAGTCTTCTATCAAGCCTGACCCTTCCCGCACCTGCCAAGCTCAATCTTTTTTTGCATATCATTGGCCGCCGAGCAGATGGCTACCATGAATTGCAAACGGTGTTTCAGTTTGTTGATCTATGCGACGAGCTCTCGTTTCGCAGTACAGCGAATGCCGAAATCGTGCTCACCGGCGACTGTGGCGGCGTCGATACGACCAATAACTTGGTGCACCAAGCGGCGCGGTCGCTGCAGCAAGCCGCCCGCTGCAATCAAGGGGCGGAGATTAATCTAAAGAAAATCATACCAATGGGCGCCGGACTCGGCGGCGGTAGCTCTGACGCGGCGACCACCCTGCTCGCCCTGAATTGCCTGTGGCAAACCGATTTGAGCTTGGAAGCGCTGACACAATTAGGTGTAAATCTGGGAGCGGATGTGCCGGTATTTGTGCGCGGCCATGCCGCCTGGGCGGAAGGAATAGGCGACCGGTTGACGAACATTGAGCCGCCTGCGCCCTGCTATCTCATCATTCAGCCTGATTGTTCTATTTCGACAGTTGAGATTTTTTGTCATGAAGAATTGACACGCCACACGACTCCCATCAAAATAGCCGGCTTTCTGGGCCAGCCCTCTCAGTGTCGAAATGACTGTCTCGCGGTAGTGCAAAAGCTCTATCCCGAAGTAGAGACAGCAATGCACTGGTTAGATAAGTTCGCAGTCGCGCGCTTGACGGGGACGGGAGCCTGCATTTTTGCCGAATTTGCGAGCGAAAATGCGGCAACACAGGTGCTGGAACAGCTACCCGCGCATTGGCGAGGGTTTGTTGCAAGAGGTTTGAATGTTTCACCCACACATTCACAATTGCCTGAGTATAAGTACTAAACAGCTTTATTGGGGCGTCGCCAAGTGGTAAGGCACTGGGTTTTGATCCCAGCATTCGTAGGTTCGAATCCTGCCGCCCCAGCCATTCAACCAGGCAAGTTAGTATCGGCACTTGCATAGGGTTTTCGCTAGCATGCCTAATTTGATGATTTTTAGCGGTAATGCCAATCCTGCCCTGGCACAAAAAGTAGTACGCAGACTGGGCATGCCATTGGGCAACGCATCCGTCACCAAATTCAGCGACGGTGAGATCAACGTCGTACTAAATGAAAATGTGCGCGGTAAGGATGCGTTCGTCATTCAGTCAACCTGTGCGCCAACCAACGCCAACCTGATGGAACTGGTGTTAATGTGCGACGCGTTGCGGCGCGCTTCGGCTGGTCGTATTACGGCCGTGGTGCCTTATTTCGGTTACTCGCGCCAGGATCGCCGCGTGCGCTCAGCACGGGTACCCATCAGCGCCAAGGTCTGTGCCGACATGATTATTAACGTCGGTGTTGATCGCGTAATGACCGTTGATTTGCACGCCGAACAAATTCAAGGTTTTTTTGACGCGCCAGTAGATAATATTTATGGGTCGCCCGTGTTAATTGACGACATTGAACGCCAGCGCTACCAGAATGTGATGGTTGTATCGCCGGATATTGGCGGCGTAGTTCGAGCCCGTGCGGTAGCAAAGCAACTCAATGATTCCGGTCTTGCCATCATCGACAAACGCCGCCCGCAGGCCAACGAAGCGCAGGTCATGCATATCATCGGTGACGTCACTGACCGAACCTGTATTTTAGTGGACGACATGGTCGATACTGCAGGAACACTGTGTGCGGCCGCAACCGCCTTGAAAGAACATGGCGCGGAACGCGTGCTTGCCTACTGCACGCACCCGGTACTGTCGGGCAAGGCGATCGACAACATTAATGATTCCGAACTCGACGAGTTGGTTGTCACCGACACGATTCCGCTGAGTTCAGACACCGCAAGTTGCAAGCGCATCCGGCAGCTCACAATTTCCGACCTGTTGGCCGAGTCAGTACGCCGCGTCAGCAATGAGGAATCCATCAGCGCGATGTTTCATTAAGTACTCTTTTTTTCAGTAACCCTTTCACCCACCACGGTATTTGTTTGGTCGCAGAACAACACCGTTTTAACCAAGGAGTCACGACCATGTCGGACGAATTTTTATTGCACGCGCAAGCGCGCACAGACGCAGGGAAAGGTGCGAGCCGCCGCCTGCGCCGCCTGCAAGATTTAGTGCCAGCGATCGTTTATGGGGGTAAACAGCCTCCGCAGCCGATCAGCATCAGTCACAAAGATTTCAACCGGGCATTGGAAAACGAGGCGTTTTATTCGCACATTGTTTCGCTCAACATTGACGGCACAGCGGAAGACGTCATCATTAAGGATTTGCAGCGTAACCCCGCTAAACCGCGTATTCTGCACGCCGATTTTTTTCGCATCGAAAAGAACAAGAAAATCACGGTGAATGTGCCTCTGCATTTCATTAACGAAGAAAAGTGTGTTGGCGTCAAATTGCACGGCGGTATTATTTCTCACAACGAGACTGAAATAGAGATCAGCTGTTTACCGGCAGATTTGCCCGAATTCGTCGAAGTGGATATGGCCGCCGTCGATATTGGCGAAAACATCCATTTATCGGACCTCACGCTGCCCGCGGGAACGGAAAGTGTTGCGCTGTCGCACGGCGATGAACAAGATTTATTCGTCGCCGCCGTCGCCGCTCCGAAAGCCGTCGTAGAAGAAGAAGTTGAAGAAGCAGAAGATGCCGAAGATACGCCCGACGACGCAGCAGAGGATGCTGCCGACGAGGACGAGTCTTAAGCTGTCGTCTGTAGAGTATCGTGCAATTGATCGTGGGCCTGGGAAATCCAGGCCCTGAGCATGCGCACACGCGGCATAACGCGGGTGCTTGGCTGGTCGAACAACTGGCGCGTCGCAATGCCTGCACGCTCGCAGCCGACAAAAAGTTTATTGGCTTGACCGGCAAAACCCTGATCGACAACCACGCGGTGCATCTGCTTATTCCTACCACTTATATGAATCGTAGCGGCCAGGCTGTGGCGGCGCTGGCCAACTTTTATAAGATTGCAGCAGCAAATATCCTGGTCGCCCACGACGAGCTGGACCTTGATCCAGGCGTTGTCCGGCTAAAGATTGGCGGCGGTCACGGCGGCCACAACGGTTTGCGCTCTATCATTAGCGCGTTAGGAAATACCAAAGACTTTATGCGCTTGCGCATCGGTATTGGCCATCCCGGCCACGCCAGCCAGGTGACCAACTACGTGCTCAGTAAGCCCTCGGCCAACGACCTGCACCTCATCGAAGACAGCCTGAACGACGCTCTGGCTGCACTCCCGCTTGTCGCCGCGGATCAATGGCAACGGGCACAAACGCAGCTACACAGCGCTAAACCCGCAAGCAATGAATAACAATGGACAATCATTATGGGTTTTAACTGCGGAATTGTAGGCCTGCCCAATGTGGGCAAATCCACGTTATTTAATGCCCTCACCGCCGCCGGCATTGGCGCCGAGAATTTTCCGTTCTGCACGATTGAACCGAACTCAGGCATTGTGCCCATGCCCGACTCGCGGCTGGACGCGCTGGCAAAAATCGTCTCGCCGGAGCGAGTCATCCCAACCAGCATGGAGTTCGTCGACATAGCAGGTCTAGTCGCCGGCGCATCGAAAGGTGAAGGGCTTGGCAACCAATTCCTTGGCAATATTCGCGAAACCGACGCTATCGCCCACGTTGTTCGCTGTTTTGACGACGAAAACATTGTGCACGTTAGCGACACAGTCAACCCAGCAGACGATATCGAAACGATTAACACCGAATTGGCGCTGGCCGATTTAGAAGCGGTAGAAAAAGCCATTCAACGGCTGGTGCGGGTAGCAAAAGGTGGCGATAAGGAAGCCGTAAAAACAAAAGACTTGCTGGAAAAAATTCTACCCCATTTGAACGCAGCACAACCGGTACGCACCTTTGGTTTGAGCGAAGACGAACTATTATTGTTGCGCGATATCAATCTGCTGACTTTGAAGCCGATCATGTATATCGCCAACGTCGACGAAGACGGTTTCGACAATAACCCGCACCTGCAAGCCGTGGAAGCGATTGCAGAAAAAGAGAATGCCGCCGTGGTCGCTATTTGTAACAAGATAGAAGCCGAAATCGCCGAATTAGAGGCCGACGACAAAGCCGAGTTTCTCACCGAACTAGGCATGGATGAGCCCGGCCTGGACCGCGTTATCCGCGCCGGTTACGAACTGCTAGATTTGCAGACTTATTTCACTGCAGGCGTTAAGGAAGTACGCGCCTGGACGATTCCTATCGGAGCTACCGCTCCACAATCCGCCGCAAAAATCCATACCGATTTTGAAAAAGGCTTTATTCGCGCCGAAGTCATCGGTTACAACGACTTTGTTGAATTGAACGGCGAGCAAGGCGCCAAGAATGCCGGCAAGTGGCGGCTGGAAGGCAAGGATTACATCGTGCAGGACGGCGACGTAATGCATTTCAGATTTAACGTCTAGGGAATCATCGCCACCAGATTCCGGGTAGCCTCAAGATTCTCAAGACGTAGTTTATCCCGTAAATCATTAAGTTTTGGCAGCGCGCTATCATCACCGCAACTGTGTTTTTTTCTACCACCTTGCGCTCAAAGCTCATGTTCCCCGTTAAACGTTCGGACGGCTGTTCTATTTTTCTTTTTTCAACGACGATGATGCTGTCATAGTAATGGACTGAGTGTACGGACTGAGTAAACGAATTGACTCTGAGTGAACCTTGCTGCGAATGATGGGCATTCAAATAATCAATAAAGTTTTTTGTGTATTCAATAAATGTTCCCCTTCTTTTATGCCCCCCTCCGAATTTCATCCAATAAGAGGAGTGTAAATCTTCGCAAAAATAAACGCCACTAGGCTCGATGTGATCGAACAACTCCTCAAAAGTAATGATTTGCTGTTTCATGGTGTGCCCGCCATCATCAATCAAAATATCAATTTTTGGAATTTTCTCCTTTAGTTCGCGCAAAAATTGTCTGTTGGACTGCGAACCGATAAAAATTTTGATGTTCTCTTCTTCGAAATCATTACATTGTGGATTGATATCAACTCCGTAAATTTTGGCCTTCTCCCCGAAGTAGTCTTTCCACATTTGCAAACTGCCGCCATGTGAAACGCCAATTTCCAGAATGGTTACCTCCTGGTTTCTGAATTTGCTAAAGTGGTGATCGTAAACTTCAAAATAATGCGCCCATTTGTGAATGAGCCGACCCTCATTTCGAATAAAGTATTTTTCCAGGTCATTCATCTCAAAATCCAGCGCTATGAATTCACAAAGCCGTCGCTCACCGATGTTTCTGCTCTCAGCATAAACTATTTGAGACCGGAATTACTGGCTTTACCGCGAAGATGTTTTGCGCAATCATGGCAACTATGCTTTGGCCTGAAATAGATTTTAGCCTGGCCCCCCTGCCGGATTTGCACACGCGGTTGAATGCGTTGCGTGACGCAGGCGAACGCGTGGTCACTGTCAACTACAACGGCGAGCCGGCATGGCTGGTATTGCGCTACGAAGATGTTGCGCAGATCTACACCGACGAGGAAAATCTACCCGGCTCGGCCGCCTACAAACGTCATTCAGAACCGGTCATGGGGCGTATGATGCTGGCAATGGACGGCGATGAACACCGCATCAATCGCCTGTTAGTCTCCAAAGCGTTCCACCC